>NZ_JSWE01000036.1 GCF_000815465.1 Candidatus Jidaibacter acanthamoeba
CCTAGCGGTAGCATCAAATTTTAAGAACGGTAACAGGTCATCCAACGAAATTCCTACTTTAGTCCCGCCTTGAACGGCAAGGCCTGCAACTTTATTAATTGCAAGTATATCCTCATCTTTATATAAAATATTTTGCTCAATCATCTCCAACAACTTATGATGCTTAGGATGCAGAGTCATCTCAGTTCGTAATTTATTTTGCGGCTTACTTTCTAATTCGGTAAGGTCAGGGAATCTGATTTCCTGCTCCGCAAGTACTCGCGTCGAGGTTTGGACTCTTTTACTATCCAGTCTTATTTGACCTTTCCTGGCTAATTTAGCAATAGTTGTAAAACTTATATTAGGAAAATTTCTTGTAAACCATCTATCAACTCTTATCCCATCATCTTCCTGTTTTATCTTAATATGATTTATCTTTATTGCCATTTGTTATGTTACCTTTTAAATTAGAACTAAATACTTGTTATTTATACAATGAATAATATCTTAAAAAAGATTGCCGAAGAAGTGAACAATATACCAGACGTTATTATAAAAGGCAAAGTTTCCGGTATAAAAGGGCTAATTATTTCCGTTCGGGGCTTAAGGAAGTTTGCGAGCATCGGCTCAAGATGTGAGATTTTCTCAAACGGGGGTAAAATAACTTCTGCTGAGGTGGTCGCAATTAATGCTCATGAAATACTGCTTATGCCTTTTGATGATGTAACGGGAATCAGCGCTAATGACGATGTTGTCTTAAAAGCTGCCGAACAATCGGTTTATCCGAGCCTGGAATGGCTGGGAAGAGTAGTGAATGCTTTCGGTGAGCCAATTGATGATAAAGGAGCATTAAAAAAAGGAACTACTCCTTATTTTCTAAAAAGATCCCCTCCTCCTTCGCAGTCAAGAACAAGGGTCGGCGAGAAAATGAATGTAGGAATTAGGGCAATAAATACTTTTTTAAGCTTGTGCAGAGGGCAGAGAATGGGAGTATTTGCAGGTTCGGGGGTAGGTAAATCCATGATGATCGCAATGCTTGCCAAGTATGCTGAAACTGATGTTAAGGTTATCGGGCTAATCGGGGAAAGGGGTAGAGAAGTTCAGGAATTCATTGAAGATTATTTAGGCGAAGAAGGGCTTGCACGCTCGATCGTAGTAGTTGCAACATCTGATGAATCTGCACTACTTAGAAGGCAAGCTGCAAATCTTACACTTTCCTTATGCGAATATTTTAGTGACCAAGGGAAGGAAGTGTTATGCATGATGGATAGTGTCACCCGCTATGCCATGGCATTAAGGGAGATAGGCCTTTCCGTCGGTGAGCCCCCGACCGCTAAAGGTTATACGCCGGGAGTGTTTGCCGAGCTTCCGAGATTACTTGAAAGGGCCGGGCCTATGCTTAAGGGGAAGGGAGCAATAACTGCGCTATTTAGCGTGCTGGTTGAAGGAGATGACCACAATGAGCCGGTCGCCGATGCGGTAAGGGGGATTATAGACGGGCATATTGTGCTTGACAGAAACATCGCTGCCAGGCGATATCCGGCAATTGATATTCTAAAAAGCGTTTCCAGGATGATCCCGAAATGTAACAATGAATATGAAAACAAATTAATCAGTAAATCGAGAGGGCTTATTTCAACATTTGAGGAAATGGCGGATATGATTAGAATCGGTGCTTATAAAAAGGGGGCCGATCCTTTGGTGGATGAAGCAATTAAATATCGGGAAGGACTGGAAAATTTTTTGAATCAAGCTTATAATGAGCATGACGATCTAGAATCATCTTATCTGAAACTAGCCGGAGCAATTGATTTCAAACCTAATGCATAAAATTTTATTTATTATATTAGTTATATTTTGCAGCAACTTTGCCTCAGCATTTGAAGCAATTTTAGTCGACCCACGACAAGAAATGAGAGCAAAAAGTTTGTTTACTCTAATCCGCTGTACTCAATGCAAAGGGCAGTCGATTAAGGATTCTAATGCAAAGATTGCACTTATAATCAGGCAAAACGTACGTAAACAAATAGAAGATGGAAAAACCGACGCGGAAATATTAGAGTTTCTTGAAGCCAGATATGGTGAAGAGATAAATATGAACCCGAAGATTAATAAAAAAAATATTATATTATGGGTTCTTCCTTTATTAATGCTTTTAATTGGGGGATATCTGACTTTAAGGAAAGCTAAGATTTTGGGTGTTTAGTCCCGTATATAAATAATATATCTGATAGGAAAGATATAAACCTTTACTTACAAAGTTAGAACATTTAAAAACCTTAAAAATTAACTTTAAAAAATAGTAATTATAAATACGTTATAATAGTTTAATATAACTCACTCAGTTTCTATTTATAAATTTTTCAGAAATGAATAAATTTATAAATATTATTCACTATCTTCTTGTGTATTCTGAACATAACTATTTTCTTTTTTAATCGCTCTGATAATCTCCAAATACTCTTCCCCTGAAAGGTAATCAGCTTCGTATCCGTAATCTTTTTCATCATCAGTTGTAGAAATTAAAATATATTCCTCGTTACTGACCTGTATTTCTTTTTCTTTCTTACTCATTTTAAATCCTATATAATATATTATTTATTTATTGAATTATTTAGCATTTTATTCTCTTTTTTTTCATTTACAAGTTTAATTTTAAAAGTATCTTTTTCTTCATTATGCTTCAATTTCCATTTTTCATCTATCTCAGCTGCTTTGTTATAAAGAAAATATCCTGAAATCCCCGCAATTAATGCGGAAGCTCCTAATACAATGCCGTATGCTAAAGGATCATAGCTTACCGCACTTGTTAAAGAGGTGGTAGCATTTCCCATAACTTGCGCTGAAGAGCCTGCTAACATCGCGATAGGAGATATGACGGCACCCAATAAGGTTAATGCATTACCGGAAGGCATGCTTGAATAGCCATTAACTAAAGGAGGGACTTGAGAATGCAATTTATGCTGTAAAATAAGCGGTATTATAGGTTCGTTATAATTTTCCGTAATATTATGATTCCTCAACGACTCTATTTCAAATGCTTGCTCTGATAATTTTAATATATTTTCTATTTGCGCTTCGGCATGTCGAGATTCTTTATTTACAGCTTTTATAAATACCTCATCATGCAATGCCTGCTTTAACTCTTGCTTTTCACTACCGTAAACTATTCCTTCCTGTAGTCTTAAAACCGATTTACCTTGATATTGCACCTCTACTTGCAGACCATGATTTGACAGATAAGTTTCTAAAAATTCATTAGATAATGCTTTCTCGCCTTCCGGCCAAATATTCCTTATTTCCTGAGCATTAGCATTCAAATACTTTCTTCCGTGAAAAGTACAGGCGCTTGAAAGGTCATGTACGATTATTTCGCCTGTTTTTAGGTTTCCGCTCTTAACTAATTTCGGCCTTGCCCCAAGCGGTACATCGGTATCATATAACTCAAACTCTATGTCTTGCCCAATATTTCCGGCAATTATATTTTGTAAATTTCCCGGCGCTTCCTTGTGGGATTCTAAAATAAAACTTGTCGGTACGAATCTTCCTGTTCTCTTTCCTCTTTCATCAGCACGTTTAATTGATATCTCAGGTTCAAGTGAAACCATTTTAATATGAACCCGGCCACCATCCGCTGTTCCCAAATCAATTTTTTCTTGAGAAGGAGCAACCCCGTCAAACAGTATGTGGGGCGCTTGCCCGGTTTGCACCCTATCGCGTTGCGTCTTAATTATTTTGTAAGTAACCAATCTGGCTTCGTCATGATTCAACTGGGCATGTTTCCATACTTCAGTTCCCAATCGGCTGTTTTCCGATAACAATGAACGGTAATTATCCGTATTCAACTTTATTACGTCATTCCAAGTAACTCCCAAATTACCAGCTTGCTCGATCATCAAACTTTCCGCTGTTCCCTTGCCGCATGCCGGGGCGCCGGCTAACATAAAGGTGTGGCGTTCACTGCCTGAATGCATACTAATAGGTCTTACTACAATAATGTTCTCTTCGCCTTCCTTTTTTTGACTTTCAGGAAGCTTAAATGCCGCTTTCTCTTTTATTATGTCTTGTACAACCTCATTAACGGTAACTTCAATTATATTCTCCAGAATTTCTTTTTTTATAGCATCTTTAGCAATCTTCTCTATAATTGTTTTTCTTGTTTCGCCTAAGTTAAACTCTCCAAGCTTATATTTACCGGATGCAATTCTTTTATCTACTAAGGTTTTTATTTCTTCCACTTTAGTCGCTATAGGATTAAGGCTAGAAAAGGGCTCCTTGTATGGAGGTCGGTCTAAGGTTGCTATAGCAGCTCCTACTTCTTTATCAACATAATTAGTAATGAGAGGAAGCTGTTTTTCAATAAATATATTTAACTTAGGTATAACTTTATTGTTGTATATTTGTTTAACTAGAGGATGAAAATCGCGTTCGTCTCCTATTTG
The DNA here is from genome assembly GCF_000815465.1 of Candidatus Jidaibacter acanthamoeba. Lineage (NCBI taxonomy): Bacteria > Pseudomonadati > Pseudomonadota > Alphaproteobacteria > Rickettsiales > Candidatus Midichloriaceae > Candidatus Jidaibacter > Candidatus Jidaibacter acanthamoebae. The sequence continues at coordinate 4,422 of NZ_JSWE01000036.1, forward strand.
AATATTGCTAACTACAGAAGCGATAGTATTCTGGAAGGCTATTCTATTAGGGGTAAAATTAATTATATCAATGACGTTTTTTACTCCTGTTGCAGCCACAATTTCAGCAATTTCCAATTCATCCCTTTCGGAGTGATCAATAATAGTAAACCTAGCCGGATCACAAACCCCGTTTTCATCCCGAAGGGCAGCTAAATACTCATCTACTCTTATAGTTGTTTTCATGGTGGATCCCTTATTCTTTATATCCCCTTTTATTTCATAATAATTTCAAAGTATTAATAATTAGTTAATAAATAACAGTTCTTATAAAATTATATGTTATATAAGCAATTAATTACTATAAAGCATGTATTAATGATCAAGTGAAACAAGAAGCCGATATTTTATGTTTAGTATAAAAACTTTCGTTATTTTTATTTCCGATAAATTATCTTCAAATGAAATCTAAAACATTCTACTAAGAGTAACCACTGATGATATCCAAATTACGACCACTATTAAAAATATAAAAAAGATATAAGGTGAGATGCTCACTAAAGTTGCACCTGCTATAAAAGATAACATACTCCACTGAATAAAAGCTCCTAAAGCTTTCCCTCCCTTCTCACCCAGCACATCAGCAACACTCTTACCTTTACTTTTTAATTCATCATCAAGCGGGATATAGAGCATTTCTTTTGTTGGCTCAAAGAAAGAATACTTACTTGCTTTAACTACTATATTTTGTATAGCTCCTGCGATCACACAAAGAAAAAGTATATTATGACCTCCCCATCCTTGAGAAATAGAGCCTTTAAATACAATTAATGTAAAAAACAAACTACCGATAATTAGCATAGTAATAGGTGTAACCAGTGCCCCGGCCCGCCAACTCAATTTTCTTAAGACAATAGAACTGCATAATATAAAAAATATACTGCTACAGCTCATGGCCACCTGAATTTTAGCTATAAAATTGCAATAATCCAATGAATGAGGATATAAAAGACCTAAGTGTTTTTTCCATACTCCCTCAACTAAATTAATCGAAACTCCATAGCACATGACGATCACGGTTATCAGCATAATATACTTTGAAGACAGGATCGCTCGAAAACTCTCAATCAATCCCGGCTTAGCTGAATATATTGGTCTCATAGTTTGCTCTGAGCTAATATATTTCTTAAGAAAATAAACACTTAGGCTAATTATAAGTCCTGCAATAAATATGGTGATGCAAATATATTTTAACGATATTTCCCAACTAACAGAGGTTTTATGCCGAGTTAGAATAGATAATGTAACTCCCGATAATACCGACCCTACTTCCCCGATTAACGCAAGCAGGGGATAATATTTTTTAGCTTCTTCCATAGAATAAATTCGGTTAGCTATCTGCCAAAACATTAAAGGAAGCATTACACCACCCCACATTTCCGATAAAATATAAAATAGGGAGTAAGACCAGTTTGCAAACATCAATAACTGATATTTGAAAAAAGGATAACGCAATATAACTTCACTAAAATCAAAGTGTATGAGTGAAGTATTGGGATATAGAAAAAAGCAAAAACCAAGGAAATAAGAAATAAAACATCCGTTTAATAAATGGTAAATTTGTATCTGCGTTAGGAGATTGCTAAGTTTAGTATAAAATAAAGTGAATATTACAGCAGCCGGCAACACACCATATAGCTTAACAGCACTGATTAATTCCGCTCCAAGCTCAGTGATTATTATAGTATCTTTAGTACCCTTTAAAATACTAAGCACATATATAGTGCATGCTATATTTAATGAAGAAAAAATAAGCTTTGCCAACTCGCATCTCCATAAATACTACTTTATCGATAATGTAGCAAATATATTAAAAAAACAAAGCTTTATATCATCTAATCTAAAGCTCTGTATATAAAGAAGACAATGTGAGCTACTTAATTTTCATTTATATAAAAGTAATTTATTTATCCTGCTTCATATGTTAAGGTTCTCGACAATTGATTTTATATAACTAAAAACTATTTTTATGCTGTTTAAAAGACTTCTGCCTTATATTTCGCTGTATTTTTTAATTGAAACTCTACTTCGGATCTCTCTACTTATCCGTTCTTTAAGCGACATTGATTATAGCCTCATCGATATAATCAAAGTATTAGTGATCGGCTATTGGTTCGACTTAGCTACTCTGGGATTCTTTTTAATTCCGATAATTATATTTCACATATCTTTGCCCGCAAGCAAGCACGGCAGTCGTTTCGATCAAATTGCGACCAAGGTTCTATGCCTTATTTTCACCTTTATATTGCTCTTTGATGCTACGGCTGAACACATATTTTGGAGCGAATTTAATACACGTTTTAATTTCATTGCAGTAGATTACTTAGTATATACCTCGGAAGTTATAGGAAATATTATAGAATCATTCCCAATTTATCGATTAATCGCTGCTCTCATAGTAATTGCTTTCTTTCTTACATGGCTCTCTACTTCAATTTTCAAACCTAAGACTCTTACGGCGCAAAATTTTTCCAAGCGCTTAAAAAGCTCTTTAATGACTTTTTCTATTTTTTTGCTCGCTTATTTTTTAAGTTCGGTAGAACAAGCTAATTTTAAAAATAACGCTGAAGCAACTGAGATAGCATCTAACGGGATACATAATTTATTTCATGCATTTTGGAATAATGAAATTGATTACAATAGGTTTTATGCCAAACAGGATGATAATAAAGTTAATCAAAATATAAGAAAGCTACTTGCTTCTGAAGATGCTTCGTTCATTGATCAGGATATTACTCGAATTATTAAAGCCGACAACCCGATAAAGCATAAAAATATTATGCTGGTAGTAATGGAAAGCATGAGTGCAGAATATATGCAAGCATTCGGCAACAATGAAAATTTAACCCCAAATTTGGATCGTTTAGCAAACGAGGGCTTATTTTTTACCAAGCTTTATGCCACCGGCACCAGAACAGTTAGAGGTTTAGAGGCAATCACTCTTTCAATCCCTCCTACTCCCGGGCAATCGATCGTTAGGCGTGGTGGAAATGAAAATTTATTCTCCTTAGGTTTTGTATTAAAAGATCATGGGTATGATAACAAATTTATTTATGGCGGGTTCGGCTATTTTGATAACATGAATGCTTTCTTTAGTGTAAATGGTTTTGACGTAGTTGATCGCACCAATTTAGATGATAAAGAAGTGCAATTTGCTAATATTTGGGGAGTATGTGATGAGGATTTATTTAAGCGCGCAATAGTAGAAGCGGATAAATCCTATACCACCGGCAATAAATTCATGCAACTGATTATGACAACCTCAAATCACCGCCCCTTTACCTATCCGGAAGGAAAAATTGATATTCCTTCTCACTCAGGGAGAAGCGGGGGAGTAAAATATGCTGATTACAGCGTAGGAAAACTTATAGAATGGGCTAAAGAAAAACCCTGGTTTAATGATACTATTTTCGTATTTATTTCTGACCACACCGCAGGAGCCGGCGGCAAAGTTGAATTAAATTTAAATAAATATCATATACCGATGATAATTTATGCTCCGAACTCCATAAAGCCGCAGAAACATAATGATATAGCAAGCCAAATAGATTTAGCTCCTACTCTTTTAGGTTTAATGAATTTTAGTTACTATACAAAATTCTTTGGGAAGGATTTGCTGAATTCTAAAGTAAACTCACCTTATGCGTTTATCAGCAACTACCAAAAGGTGGCTATGATGAAAGATAATAAAATTACCGTACTTGCTCCAAAGAGTAGTATTAGCCAATATACTTGGCCGAATGGAGAAAATGTTGAGAATATGGAAGAAGCTCTGGTGGATGATACCATTGCTTACTATCAGTCCGCTTCAAAATGGCGTGAGATTTATGGTAAGATTCCTACCCGCCCAATTGCCGAAAATTAAGCACTCATCCTTTATACAGATTAGTAATCGGGTATCTCCGCTCCTTATCCAAAGTCCGGGTGGTTAGTTTAACGCCGGGAGCGGATTGTCTTCTCTTATATTCCGAAATCTTTATCAGCTTTATTACTTTTTCAACCGTTTCTTTATCAAACCCCTTATCTATAATTTCTTCTTTTCCTAAATCCTGCTCTATATAAGCTTCCAGTATCTGGTCTAATATACTATATTCCGGCAATGAATCGCTGTCTTTTTGATCTTCTCTAAGCTCTGCCGAAGGCGGCTTGGTAATTACCCGCTCAGGCATCACGGGGAAGTTTAAATTCATTACTTGAATTGAGGTCGGAAGCTTAGAATTACGGAATTTGGCTATATTAAACACCGCGGTTTTATATAAATCCTTGATCGGGTTAAATCCTCCACACATATCTCCGTAAAGAGTTGCATACCCGACCGCATTCTCGCTTTTATTACCTGTGGTAAGCACTAAACTTTGCGTCATATTTGAAATACTCATCAGTATTATTCCTCTAGCCCTTGATTGCAAATTCTCATAGGCAATTCCGGAAGTACCTCCTATTCCGCTATCAATGGTCTCAACTATATCGGTGATTGCGATAACCCGGTAGGATATTTCGAGCATTTCGGCTACCCTCTCAGCATCCTCCATACTTTCTCTACCGGTAAATTTTGACGGCATCATTATTGCATGCACATTTTCTTTTCCCAAAGCATCGACTGCAATTGCCGCAACTAAAGCAGAATCTATTCCGCCTGATAATCCGAGCAACACCGACTTAAATCGATTATTATGCATATAATCTCTAAGACCCAGCACCATAGCTCCATAGAGCTCATCTTCCTTAGAAAAATTTTCTATATTATTTGTAGTTAAAATTTTATTTCCCTGAACATCTACTACTATGCTATCTTCCCTAAATGCCGATAAACAAAATTTTAAACTTCCGTCGTAACCGAAGCTTCTTCCTTCAAAAACTATACCGTCTTGCCCGAGTACCTGATTACAATATATAATCGGAAGCCTTACCTCTTGATATCTTTTCCTTATTATTTCTAAGCGAGTATTAAATTTTTCACCATCATAAGGGGAAGCATTGGGCACCAGTAAGATTTCAGCACCCTTCTCTTTTAATTTTGAAGCCACCTCAGGAAACCACATATCTTCACAGATCGGTACTCCGATTTTATATTCGTTGATATCTATAACCCTGGGTTCCCCGCTACTAAAATATCTTTCTTCATCGAATACCCCATAATTAGGTATACATTGTTTATAGCTTTTTCCTATAACTTTGCCGTTTTGAATAGCTAAAATTGCGTTATAAAGCTTATCTTTTTCTTTAATTACAGTGGGTAATAAAATTGTCGATGCTTTAGAGTTTTTTATCAATGAGGCTGTGTGCTTTTCTAATTCCATTAAGAATGAAGGTTTATGCAATAGATCTTCAGGCGTATAGCCTACACTGATCATTTCCGGAAATAAACATATATCGGCATTATCATTGCATGCTTTCAAATAGCAATTTTTAATTAAATCAAAGTTATACTCAATATCTCCTATTCTAGGCTTTACCTGTGCTAAGAATATTTTCATTCCATCCTACTTATTATGTCACGTTATTAACTAGTATTCTTTATAATGATTTAAATCTACCTTGTTCTTTTTCTATAACTTTTACCCATGTATTCCGAGGACACGGGCTCTTTTCATTATATTTATGTAAATCTTTATATTTATTAATATTCCATTTTGCAGTAGCATTTTCAAGCTCAATTCTTAAGTGCGGCAGATTATAAAAATCTATTAGCATTGAAGCCAAATTTTTTAAATAAATTATATCGGATTCTGAATCCAACAACTTATGAATAATTTCTTTAACTTCCAAATATGCATTTTTAATCTGCTGCTCGAATGTTACTCTCTTTTCTTCTTCCTCATTAGTTATATAACCGGCATTTTTTTCAAAAGCGCCGGCAAGTTCACTAACCTCCCCCAAGGTTTTCTCCATCCCTTTTAACTCTAAATAATCCCCTTAAAACATACCTTAAATATATCAGGTTAACAGAAGGTTAATAAATTATGATGAAGTAGAAAAACAAGTACTTTTCTTGACAGGTTATTTTTTTTCAATATAAGTTGGTTAATTATTATACACCAGGGGTGCTTTATGTAATTTTACATGAGGCTGAGAAACACCCTTAAAACCTGCTCTGGTTAATGCCTGCGGAGGGAGTGTGAAGCAAGAATTTCATATGCCCATTTTATAAGCGGGCAAGCTTCTCCTTTTCTTGTTTTATTTCTTCTTCGTAGAAATTTTATGAGGAAGAAGAGATGAAAGAATATCTTAATAAAACTTATTTACCTGCAATGCTTGGTGCTGCAATAGAATATTATGATATAGCCCTTTACGGCTTCATGGCACCAATCTTAGTGCAAGTTTTTCTCCCTCATCTTCCTAAAACTACTGCATATTTTTTCTATTTCTTATTCGAATTTTTCGCAAGTTTGGCTCAATTAGCGGGAGCATATTTTTTCGGTAAAATGGGTGATAATGATGGGCGTAAAAATGCCATGTATTATGCTATGATCGGTACATCATGTACTACTTTTATAGTTAGTGTATTACCCTCTTACCTTTCTTTGGGGATATTTGCTTCTTTCCTTTTCTTTGCTACCAGGCTTATGCAGGGATTCTTTCTGGGTGGAGAATACAACGGAGGAGCAATTTATTGTTTGGAACATGAACAAGACCACCGAAAGCACGGTACAGTTAGTGGGTTATATTGTGCATTAACAGCTTGTGGAATAATAACAGCAAGCCTTGCCGCTACCGCTGTCAATCACTATGGATCAGAATATTTCCGTATTGCTTATGGGGTTAGCTTTTTGCTTGCTATGCTAACCTTTTTTCTTAGAAAGTCGGTAAATGAAACTTCAGAGTTTTTAAAAGCTAAATTAATTTCTAATAAGCATTTTATAAGAACAAGCCCTTTTAAGCTTGATTATAAAAACTTAGTTAGTCTAGGAATAGCTTCTCTTTTATTCGGAATATTGTATGGGATACCAACTCGTATTTTTAATGCGATAATTCCACTTGTAACAAGCATCAGTACTAACTTAACCATGATAATCAACAGTGCTTTTTTAGTACTGTATATGCTGCTTTTAATAATGTTCGGTATAATTGCAAATAGATTTAAGTTTAAAAAAATGATGTATTTAACAGCTTTTTTAACTGCATTACTTGCTTACCCAATAATTATGTTAATAGAAAGTAGATCTCTTGAAGGAATTATTATAGCTAAAGCTATTTTTACCTGCCTTGCCGCTGCTTTTATTTCTCCCCTTCATGCATTTGCTCAAAGTTTATTTATAACTGAAGAAAGATATAAGCTTATCTCAATAGGGTACACACTGGGTAAATGCTGCTCTACCTTAATAATAGCCTTATCCGTCACCACTTATGATTACCTTGGTAACTTATACGGTATAGCATCAATTCTAACAATAATTGCAATAATTACATGGAGAGCATTATATGAGAAGCAGACTTAATCATTCGCTTAAACTTTGTTTGGTTACCAATATAACTCATCAACCTATGGAACAATACTTAAGGTTTGTTGAGGAGGCAGTAATGGGAGGAGTTACTATGGTACAACTGCGGGAAAAATCTAATAATTTAGTGGAAGTTAAAACTCGGGCTAGAGAACTGCAAAGGTTACTATGTTCGTTCGAAATACCGCTTATTATTAATGATTATGTTGAACTTGCAGCAGAAATAGATGCCGATGGAGTACATATCGGTCAACAAGATATGTCTATCACAAAAGCTAGAGGAATTTTAGGAGCAAATAAAATTATCGGATTATCAATTGAGGATTTAGATGAATTAAGTGAAAGCAATAATTCAAATGATATAGATTATGTAACCGCAAGTGCAGTTTTTCCAAGTAAAACTAAACCTGGTTGCAAGCAAATCTGGGGTATTGAAGGATTACAAAAAATAACTTCAACTTCTATACATCCGGTAACTGCAATCGGAGGAATCAAACTAAATAATACATTAGAGATTATAAGTACAGGAGCGAAAGGGATTGCAGTTATCGGAGCTATTCATGACGCTCTTAATCCTTATGAAGCAGCACAAAATTTAAGAAAAATTATTGATAATAAAAATGGAACGGCCTTATCATATAGGAGATAGAAAGTGAAGAAAGTTTTAACAATTGCAGGTTTTGATGGCTCGGGAGGTGCCGGAATACAAGCTGATCTCAAAACATTCTCAGCATTCGGCTGCTATGGAACGAGCGTGTTGACAGCGCTTCCTGTTCAAAACACTCTTGGTGTAAGAAATTGTTATGAAATACCTTTAAAAGCAATAGAAGAACAGTTGTCGGCAATATTTGATGATATAATACCGGATAGTATTAAAATCGGGATGCTTTTTAAAAGTGAAATTATCGAACTTGTTGCAGATTTCCTTAAGAAAGAAGCTAATAGCATCCCTATAATTCTTGACCCGGTAATGGTCGCTAAAAGCGGTGATCGCTTATTGTTATCTAATGCTATAGATGCTCTTAAAACTCAGCTTATCCCACTAGCTGCTATCATCACCCCAAACTTGCCTGAAGCTTACGAATTAACAGGCATAAATGCTACAACACCTGATAATATGCTACAAGCAGCTAACCAATTATTAAAACTTAGAGCTAAATCAGTGCTTTTAAAAGGTGGCCACTTAGAAGGCAATGAATGCTCAGACTTATATATCAATGAAGAAGGTATAAGTACTTGGCTAAAAGCAGAACGCATTATAACTTCTAATACCCATGGCACAGGCTGTACATTGTCTGCAGCTATTGCTTCCTGCCTTGCACATGGAATGGGAATGTTAGAAGCATGTAAAGTTGCTAAGTACTATTTATATAATGCACTTAAAGCCGCAAGTAATAAAAAAATCGGTTTGGGTAAAGGACCTGTTCATCACTTCTATCATTTATGGCCTACAACTGAAAAATCAGATAATAAGAATAGTAAGAAGCACGCGCCTAGCCGTCATTTATACATAAACTTAGTTTAATTTTTTATAGTTCAACTATGCTCCCTATATATAGGATATTAAACTTAACTTACTATAAAATATTAAAGTATACCCACTACCGAAAGCTGGGTTCCGTATTCCGCTTTCCCATCTTTATTAAAGTTCTTTTCATGAGTTGCACGTCTATAGCTAAAAAATTCAGGATTAGAATAAGTATCTATTCCCAAATTATCAATATGTTGAATTCCGATAATTTTAAGCCTTTCCACACAATAAGCAGGTAGATCGAACATATAGTGGTCGGCTTGCTTTGAATTAATAAAAAATTTACTGCTAGCCGGTTTAACACTTATAAAATTATTATAAAAGCTTTCATCTACTTCATATGAGGCTTGCTGAATGCATGGCCCGATTACACAAATTATATCTGCTATATTAGCTCCTAAATTTTGCATAGCCGCTATAGTATTACCTATAATACCTGATATAGCCCCTTTCCATCCTGCATGAGCTGCCGCAATAATCTGTTTTTTAGGATCGAAAAATAAAATAGGAGCACAATCGGCAGTTTTTATCCCTAGTAAAATTCCCGGTAAATTAGTGACCAAAGCATCTGCCACCGGGTGCTTAATATGCTCATCTCCATCTTTTATACTTATCACCCGGTTTGAGTGTATTTGTGTAACTGTAATCAATTTGTTGTGCGAAAATCCTAAACTATTACTTATAATCTCACGATTGGTAATAACGTTCTTTTTACTATCAGATGAGGCTAAGTTACAATTTAAAGATTGAAAATGTAAATCTTTACTCACACCTCCTTTCCTGGTAAAAAAGCCATGTGCCAGGTTAGCTTGCTCTGCTAATTTTAAACCGGAATATTTAAAGGTCTTACTTTCTTTATTCATATTAAATTATATTGTTTATTTTACTCTTTTTTACTGCCTCTTTCAAACCCTTCGTTTAATTTAGCTCCCACATTTTCAGGCATAAAGTTTGTTCCTTCATTCCCTCCTATTTTCCCCTTGTTACCGGGCATCATAAGTTCATCCATTTTCCTTGTTAGCATACCAGGTTCTTGTACAATTTTTTCTCCTTGTTTTGCTACGCTTCCTATGAGTGGGATACCCTGTGCTTTCTTTAATACCATACCTATAGGATTTAAGCCTTTAACCATATTCATGCCTTGCCCGATAAATGAGCCTTGAATCGCGCTTTGCATTGCACTGGCCGAAGCTGCCGAAGTTGACCTACTACTACCCATTAATGAATCTGCAATAGTCGGTACTTCTTCCAAAAAGCCGTTAAATATTAATGAAACAATCAAAAAAGCAAATAAATGCCCGATCGTTAATGCTGAATTAGCCTGGCTGGAAAAAGTCGGGTACCAAAACATTAAATCAAAAATATCAAGGCCTGCAATACTAACATCCCATACACTCACCCAACAAACCTGATAATATAATAATTTTTGCAGTTGCTCTGTAATTATGCTCATCATAAGCGCAAAAGTAGAAACGACAAGAATCATAAGAAATGCACTATTAACCATTAACTTAATCCATTCATCAAATAACTTCTTTGTCCATTCAAATAATAACATTATGATAAATATCGGAGCCGAAACCATAAGCAACGCCAATTGCATAACTGAAAGTAAATATAAAAATACGGCTCTAAAAATACCAAGTAATAAAAAATACCAACATATATATATTGCAGGAATAAAGTAAAGTTTCCAGTCATAGAATAAAACCGCAACTATTTTTTTATGTATCGGAGCAGAAATTAACATTTTAAAAAACATATCAAATATTGAAAGCGGAGATGCATCTTCCGGCATTAAGAAAATAGGATCATTTATATTATTATCATAATATAATGTTGAGGTAATAATGATTTGAGTGATGCTTGCCGCTCCGTCAGTAAATAAATTAAATAGATTATTATTAAAAAAGTCCCAACTATATTCTGAAAGCAGGGTAGCAATTAAACCGACTTTTATTAACCTGATTATTAACTCCTTCTTCTCAATTTTAATTAACCCTATCATGAAACCTACCCCTGTGAAAGCTACATATAACACAAGCATAGCTCTACAGATAGTAATGAACTTTAAATCTCGAGTAACGGAAATATAAATAGAGGCAGTAACTTCTTTTATAGCATCGGTAATAACTTCCATAACTTCCTGAATAAATCCTTTATTTGAAAATACCCCGCTAATTAAGCTAACCAAATATTTCCCGCCGTTATCATCATAATATCTATCTAATATTTTGAAATATAATCTTCCTCTTACCACATAATCTAAACCTTGTGACTGCTGGTCTTTAGTACAAACCGTTTTCTGCTCATCATTGTTTTTACAAAACTGACTATAATTTACTTCAAAATATTTTTTATCTTCACTTGATTCCTCATTATTTTTAACCGTAGCATGAAAAGTCCTGAAAAAAGCGGTCGGTAAAGTTAAAGCATTCCCAAGCTCATTAGGGTTTAATGTTTGGCCATTATTATCTATTGCAATCAAACCATACAATCCTTGCCCTTCTTTAAGCACGCAAGGGTATGCATGATTAGGATCGCTGTCTACTATCTTCCCGTTATCTAAGCAAATTGCATGGTTTGAAATATTTTTTGCACAATCAAGCATTATACATTCGGTTTTAGTCTCCGCACCCCAAGGATACCACTCTCCTTGAATATACCCTTTAAGCTTAGCATAAGAAGAATTTTCAGAATTATTGGCAATACCGGTAGTATATAGCCCCGTATCCACCCATGGTGCAATTTGCTGCCCTTTAGGAAAAGCTCTTAACAGTTTTGTATTAACTGTTTTTCCGGTTTTAGGATCTTTAGCTTTATATGTGCTACCACCTCCGCTTTGATTAGGATTAGCAGGCACATATAATGACCCTCCAAGACCAAAATCAGAAGCAAGAACACAGCTTTCGGCATATGACTGCTGTGGGCTACTAGAAATTCCTATCAGTAAAATCAGTAGAACTTTTATAAAACTTAATAGTTTTTTCCGCATATCCCCTCTAAGATCTTTTCTACTTTTACTACATAGTTAAAATGAATAATAATATTCTTTCTTTTTCTTTCTAAGTAAAAATATAATTTACCTGACATAATTATCCTTTTCACATTATTCAACCATCAACCGGTGGCATAGGCATTGGCGGCTTAGGCATCGGTGCACCGTCTTTTTTAGTTTTTCCCTGCTCTCTTTGCTCTCCCCTTTGTTTCCCCTGTAGGAATGGTTGTGTTAAATTATCTCTGGCCTGTACTGATTCTTTATCAGTTCCGGTGACTGCACCGAAACCCTCTAAGCCTTTCGCTAAAGGATCATTGTTATCAGCCATATTACTAAGACTACTACCTATAAAACCTCCACTGACAAGTTGCATTGCCATTGAAGAGCAATGACCTATTAAAGCATATGTAGATTGTGACATTAAAAATAAAAAGAGTATAGCTGCTATCTGAGTAAGCGGCAGACCAAGAAAATCATCGGCCGGATAATGCATACTCATCATAGTAGTCCATCCCGGTATTAAGCACAAATCAATATTTATAACGCCAGCATCAAGTTGGAATCCTAAGAGACATATCTTACATGCAGTAATTGCTAAACTTGTATATAAACCTATCATTAATAAATTATTTATCATAGTGATCATAGCGAAGACAAAAATCGGCTGCAAAGCAAACGATAATAGTTGTTTAAGCCAAGCATCAAAGAACTGCCTGGTATATTCAAATAAGATAAAAGATATAAATAGAGGGGCAATTAAAAGGAGTAAAGCTATCCCGATCATTGACATTAAGTAAATTATAATAGCTTTACCAATACAAAATATATAAGTTATTGCTGCAATTACAATTAATATAGCAATTACAAACCCTAAAACAGAAGACATAAGCACTGCACACACTTTAATCCACACTTCTCTACTGAATAGCTGAGTAAACGGCTTATCGAAAACAGAAAAAGCTAAGGCAGGATCTTGCTGAATTCGGGCAATTTGCTCCGCTGAAGCTCCGGTTTCAACTACAATTCTTGCTATAATCTCCAACCCTCCATCAGTAAATATATTAAATAAATATATATTAAAAAATTTCCAACTGTTTGGTGAAATTAAAGTTATTACCACCCCTATTTTTATAAATCTTATTATAGCTTCTTTTTGAGTTATTTCTGCAAATCCCGCTATAAAGCTTAAACCCGTATAAGCAATATATAAAATAAGTAAAGCCCTTATTGCATTAACTAATTGGGTATCTAATACCATCCTATTAAATATTTTCTGAACTTTTCCCGGAGTATTTATGTCACCGAACAAATACCCTTTTACTGTGCTGATCAAATCAGAAATAAAACCGGTTATGCTAGGGGGATCACCCTCAATTTCTACCTCTACAAAATATCCTCCGCTGGTTTTTGACGGAGCATAATTATTTTTAGCGGACTCGTTACTGGATTTGCAATGCGATTCATCATTCGGGCATTGAGGAGCCTTATCTTTTTCAAATTCTAACGGTTTTATTCTAAGGAATACCCCACCTCTATTCTTTCCTTGTAACACTACTTCACCACGGCTCATAATCGCATCCTTAGGTACATCATGCCACTCAACGCTTGGATCCCACGGTTTGTAAGTATTTATATCATCCTTAGTATCTAAGGGTACTATAGCATATTGCAGCCTATCTCCATTATAATACGGGCACCCTTTCCAAGAGATCTCTACATACTGTCCTCCAAGATTATCATCCCAATTATCAGCATCTCCTCCATCATAATGCTTTAACCCGAGACGGCTCCAATATTTTGAAAATCCTGAAAGATACCCTGAATAAAAAATCATTTTATAGAGATAATTATCTTGCTTTTGGTTATCAATGATTACATTAGTTCTAATATTCTCTAATATTCTATTTTCTAAGCCGTAAAAAGGATATTTCGCATTGTTTTTGTTTGCTTGTGCAGGAGAAATTGTATAACTTCCTTTAGCATTACTACCGGGGATTTGTAATTCGCTCCCTGCCAGATAAAGTAATTGCCCGCCATCCCAATCATCATAATAAGGAGCCCTAACACCCAGTGAATACTGAATTGGCACACCTTCACAGCCATCTGAACATAGAGAAGCAAACCCCCAGCCCATAGTTATAGAAAGGTAATCACCATTTTTAACGTCAATCCCTGTATCAGTCCAATGAGGGTTACGTGCATTCCATGTACTCGGAGATGTGTTTCTCCCCGACCATTTACCGGTATTCCAATCCCAGATATTATCCTTAAAGGAATAAATGGTAGGAACTAATTTAACTGTTTTCATCCCGCACATATATACTGTATTTCCTTCCGAATTTCCCGGATCAAATACCTTAAAATACGCCTTTGCTCCAGGATTTATAGTAATTCCGGTCTCATAGTAATTATTGGCGGCTGAATCTACTGCAGTTTCATTGGTACTGCACTTTGCCCCTATCCCAACCGCCTCTTTCTTAATAAACGGTAGCCAGTCAGTACTGTCTGGATTGGCTTGTCTATAAAAGCTGGTAAAATCTTTCCCTGTTTGGCAATCCATTATACAAGCATCAATTATATCTTGGTTTAATTCCCCGTCATAACTGGTTCGGGAAAAAGCATTACATTCTATTTTACACCTTTCCGCACAGACACGACCTATCGGTTTCACCTCAATAACTTTTCTTTGGATATCACCGAACTCCCAGCTGAATATACAATCATCATATATTGCATGGGAATTCTTAGGTATGAATATTAGCAATACCCAAATAAGTGCGAGAATAAAAGCAAAACTTATATTTTTTAAATATTTTAAACTTAATAAATTTTTCATTTTTTACCTAAATTCTCTATCCACCCATACCAGGCATTCCACCGCCACCGCCGCCACCGCCGCCTCCACCGCCCATCATACCACCTATTCCAGGCATACCGCCGCCGCCGCCACCGCCGCCACCCATCATACCACCTATTCCAGGCATACCACCGCCGCCGCCACCGCCGCCGCCCATCATACCACCCATTCCGCCGCCACCACCGCCGCCACCGCCACCGCCGGTGAGGCTACCGGTCATGCCACCAAGCTTAGATGTAATCCCTCCCATTGCTTTTCCACCAATTTTTTGAGTCATAGCCAATAAATCTATTGAACCTTTGGCCATGCCTCCTAAGTCCTGCACCCCGGTTAAGATTGCAAGGAAACTGGTAACGGAACCTAAAAAGAAGTAATATATCACTGCAAATAACATCATTTTGACAATAGCCTCCAGATAATCGGAAGCCGGTCCTTCCTTTAATCTGGTAAAGCTACCCAATGGGCCGAGATCAAATTCTTCCGTTAATTCCTTGCTTATTTTACCGACGCTCACCAAACAAGGATCCTTAGCTTGAAGGTGATGAATAGTATTACAATAAAGCGAATTTATTCCTTCACATGCGACTAACTTATCACTTATATCTTGCTTCGTCGTTTTTACCAGCACTAAATCCCCATAATATATTGAATCAAAAGTAACCAGCATCAAAGCGACGAAAGCAAATAAAAGAGCAGGATATAAAATATATCCTAAAATTAATTTTATCCAATTATCAAATATGGACTTAGTTGCTTGGAATAATGAAAAACATAAAAAGATCGGAGAGAGTAATATTAATATTGCTATAATGAATACCGCAAGGATAAACATATGAGCGAATTTGAAAACGACCAGTAATAATATAAGAATATATATAAATGAAACTATTGCCAGCAAGAACCCCACTCCGCCTACTAAAAACGCAGCAGCTATTATCCACATACCTATAACCCCGCCTAGTGAATAATTACATGAACCAAGATTCATATAATTTATGAGCTTGCAATCCACTAAATCCCACATTGTCATTTTAAGGTTGTTGAAACCTATGGTCGGTTGCACTCCGTTGCCGATTGATGAAGGTGGTATATCCCTTTGCGCTAACAATTCCTGTCCGCCCAGTATATATCTACACATCCCTACCGGGTCATTTGTATTTTCCGCATTCATAAAAAATACCCCTATTTCATCGGATGCCCATACCAGCGTCGGAAAAAGCCCTTGCGCTTCTCCATTCACAACATAGTACCATGCACTCGGAGTGGTAAAATATACTACCAGCCCGAATTTAATAATAAACATTAAAAATTCCCCTTGGCTTGGAACTTGCGGTGAGCTGATTATTTTAATACCCAGTAATGCCACATATAATACAAGTACTGCATAAACTATACCTCTTAGCCTATCTTGTATAACAATAAAGAATCCTGTGTTTACATAACCGGGATTATTATCCGGGCTTAAAAATACTTTTATTATTAGGTCTTTAACGCAACCGACTACCGTACTTGTGATATGAAAATCACTTTGCAAAAACCCCTTCATAGCAGTCGCATCATGCCCGTTAGCATCAATTTGCTTTAGTGCTCTACCTAATCCGTGTAAATCAGTTCTTCCAGTAAGCAGATAATAACATCTGGTTCCTTTCGTATAAAGCTCAAGAAACGCATCAATAGCCGGCTCCTCTGCAGGCGGTGCAACCTGGCTACATCCTATTTTTAAGGGAATCAGCGTATATGGACTTGCAGCACAAATTTGAATTTTGGCATTTGAACTATCATAGTGATAGTAAGCATAAAATTGTACGGATGCAGTACCTTTATCCATCTCTTCATTTCCTGCTTTTATCCACACTCCTGTTCTATCGTCAGTTGAACACCTGCTATATCCCTTCCAGTATCTCCTTCCCCAACCCTGGGTTGCTTCGACACGGATTTGCCCGACTTTTTCTTTATAAGCATATTTATCATTACCTTCTACACAATAAGGAGAGGCTGCACCCATATACCCCCAAACCCTACCGATATCTGCAGCACGCTCACTACCTTCCTTTATTTGCTCACCGTTCGTGGGATCATATTTAGGGTCGCAGGAATAATAGAACGGTACATCAGAAGCAGTTAAAGCTTTAGGTGCTGCGTTATAATACTTTCCGTCACGGCCCTTTTGACAATCCCAATATTCTTTTCCATTTTCAGCTTCCCCTGCAAGTTTTCTACTCATATATTCCCATGGTTGTACTACATAGGTGTTTGTGCATACTTCTATCATTACAAGAACATTAGTAGCTATTATAACAGCTCCTATAAACAGCCCTATACCGCTATTCATCAAACCCAAAACCACCCTTAATTGCATCATACCGGCCAAAGCTGAAATAAATTGTGTTGATGAGCCGTTATTTGAGGGAGCCCTTGTGTCTTTTCCCAGAACAGGAGGAATAAATGTGTTATTAAAATCCGATAATTCAGTAGGGCTATATACAAATCCGTCTCCAAAGCAGAAACTTAAATTACCCAGATATAAAAATCCTGAAGCATCCTCATCCGACCTTGACTCAAATTCCATAATACTATCATAAGCATTAGCTTTATTTATCGGACATATGAGCAGCATAAAAATAAATATGCCCAATTTTGCAAGATTCCCCCAAAACTTCATTCTTCTCTTTCCCTTAAACGATTGTTAAATATCGGGATCCAAATATTTGGATCATCGCCGTGTTTTTTTCTTATTTCATCAAGTATCAGTACTGTATCCGCTCTTCCTGATAGGATATTTACTACATCTTCCAGGCCGCTTAGATCAATTTTAGCTATAACTGCATCATTACCTTGCTTAATCAAGAAGAAGCGGCTACCGGGATCAGTAGTTTTAATTAATTGAAATTCTCTCTCACTTAGCATAAAAGTTTGCCGATAAGCAGCGGTTGCCTTTAAGTTCGGTAAGAATATTTGAGTTGCGGTTTGCTGAATTAGAGTATCACTAATCGCACTTTTACTGGCATCTTCAACACTTTGAGTAGCAAATACAACAAAGGTATTGAGTTTTCTTAAAACTTTTAACCAATCCTTAATTTTAGGTGCGAATACCGGATTATCAATTAGAGCCCATGCCTCATCAAGTACAATCATGCATGGAGTTCCATCCAGTGATAAATTAATACGGTGGAATATATATAAAAGCGCCGGCCCCAAACTTGCTTTATTCTTCAGCAATTCTCCCATTTCAAAGCCGAAAACGTTCGCCTTACCGAAATCAATTACATCCTCATCATTATCAAAAAGGTTGGCATGCGAACCGTTACTATGCCACATAGCAAGCCTGCCCGCCAAAGTTCCAGGACCTGCCATACCCAAGAAGGGAGCAATATTTCTTAGTTTTCTATCCTTCTTCTCTAATTTAAAGTTACCGTTCATTGCCGCGGTCAGATATGCTATATCTTCAGCAGTAACTTGCTCCCCGTTAGTTGAAACAAGTTGTTTAAGCCACTCAAGAATAAAAGTTTTATTTTCACCAGTTTCAGGAAGTTGAAGCGGATTAAATCCGCATTTTCTGCTCGGATCAATAATAGTATATTTCCCGTTCAATGCTCTTAAGAAGATTTCCGCTCCCCTATCCTTATCAAAGAAGAAAAGCCTACATTTATATTTCTGAGCTTGCGCACACAGGAAATTCATCATTACGGTTTTACCCGCTCCTGTAGGTCCTATAATAGTAGTGTGCCCGACATCTCTTAAGTGAAAATTGAAATAGTAGGGAGTTCCTGAAGTAGTATCTAAAACGGTTACCGCCTCTCCCCAATGATTTCCTTTCTGTTTACCCAAAGGGTAATTGTGCATTGAATTAAATGCAGCAAGGTTCATAGTATTTATAGTTGATTTTCTAACAATAAAATCATAATTACCAGGTAGTTGCCCCCAGAAAGCCGGCTCTAAGTTGGTTCTTTCTCTAACTCCTATTCCACCCGAATTAGTAATCTCTACTGCTGCCATTGATAATATATTTTCCAACTCTTTAGGATTTCTTGAAATACACATTACGGATAAATGATGGGAACCAAAGTGAATTTCTCCGCTCATTGCTTTATCCAGAGCATCGGAAATCTCTATAATTTGGGAGACGGCTTTATCTCCTGCTTGAATCATCCTGTTTTGCTGTAATTGCATTCTGTGCATTGCAGCTTGCTTATTGGTGAATTCAAAGGATTGGGTGAGAATAAACTCAAAAGGCATTCTAAGGAATGAATCTAAGATACCCGCCCAGGTTTTTGGTCCGTATTCTTTAATGCTTACTATTCCTGCAAACCTTTCGGCACCGTTTAAAGATTTTGCTTCAATAGATTTTTTGCCGAAATACAACCTATGATTATTAATATATTTATCTATATTTCCCAGCGGATAAAGCATACGGGATTGTGCGCCACAGTTAACGATCCTACCGAAAAACTCACATAGCTCTGAATAAACTCTATCTTGCTTTCTATCTAAGCCGAGTAATTTCGGGTTATATTCTCTAAGTGTATTAACTACTCGGGTAGTTGCTTCTTCAAGTTGCTCATAAGCTTCCCGCATTGCTATATCTCTTGCGCCTTTGTCACCGCCTTGCATCAGTTTTTTAAGCATAGATTCAATACCGCCTATGCTAAGCCCGGCTTCAATTTTTCTTACTACCGAAATATATAATTCATTGGTAAAAGCTTGCTTATCTTTATTTTTTTGAAACCATTTCTGGTCTAAATAGAGGGCAAAACCATCAGGCATATCAATACTTGCATAATCATCTGGATAAACCTGCTGGCGCTTTCTGATTATATGGAAATAAAGGCCTAAGTTACCTGAGGCCATACCTTTAAATAATTGATTACGGATTATTTTTTTTATATCCAGATCTTCATCATCGGCAGTCTCGAAAGAATAACCGCTAATTTTTACTACTTGAACTAAATCATTGCTCTTAGTAATTACAGTATTACTATTCCAGTGAGTTAAATAAGGTATGAAACCGCTACTCGGATACTCTCCGTTTGCTACTTTTTCTCTTTCAGCTTTAGTTCTAAATAGCTTCATCATATCTTAATATTGATCATAAGAGTTAGCACCATGATAAAGCTTGTTTTTACAGCGAGAGCATTTCTCTGCTTTTACTCTAAACAGCTCGATAAACAATGGTTCTTTAGAACATATATAATATCCGATTGCATGAATCGGGAACATCATAGCAAAATATTTAAAATCACTGGTGGAAATATAAGCTATCATCGAACCTATTCCATTGAGGACAGCAAACCCGTAGCTTACACCGAAAAGCATCGGCGGCCTGGTAAGCCCGACAAATAGAGGATCAGCGTTTAAACCTCCTGCCATATCTTTTCCCTCCCAAACTTATGAACTATATATTAATCTAAAGATAATACGCTTGTATAAAAATGTACAATATAAAATTCACATATGAGCTTGAATAATAACAATATATGAGTCTTGTATATAAAAAAATAAGGGTTACATGATGCTTTAAACCATGTAACCCCCAATTTTAATTTTTTTTATAACTTAGAAAGTAAGCCTGGTACCTATTAAATAAACCACACCTTGATTACTTTTCGGTGCATTAGCATCTTTAAAATGAAAACGCGAAGCTTCAGCATACGGCATGAACCCCGGAGCTACTTTATATTCCACACCTAAAGAAATATTAGTGAATTTATTATATGTAGTATCTGAGAAGGACTTATTTGGTGAAATTGCAGCGCCTGGAAATGATTTTTCAACAAATCTTCTTTGAACATCAGTTCCGATTGATTCCAAACCGCCTGCTTTCTTACTTTTCATAAAATTTAAACTATAGCCTAAATTTCCATATTGGTAAGCTGCCCCTAAAGTCCAGTACTGGCTCCCTTGCTTTGTACCTTCGAGTTTAGTTTTATAGGTTCCGGTTTTCATCCAACTACCGTAGGTTCCGCCGATTACAAAATCCTGATACCCGATTGCAAGGCCTGCTTCATAGGCTTTAAGGTCTCTGAGCAGATCCGTGCCTACAAATTTTTTAGCTTTACCGATCTCTCCGACTAAGCCTGCTTTAATGTTCCATTCCTGATTGAAGTTGTGCTTAAACTGAACACCGCCGCTGATTATATTTTTAAAGGTTGGTCTGTTACCTGCTATTCCTATAGGCTTTCTGTCGGTATCAACCGGTCCGTCGTCTCTTGAAGCTCTGGTTGCCACACTTCCGGTGCTATCCATATCGGGAATAAAACTAACCCCTATCGTTAAAGTTGGATGCGGCATAGTATAAGCGGTAAGCTTAGGAGCGGAAGCATAGTATTGCGCAGAATAATTTGACGGAAGGTTAGGGCTTACGATAAATTTATATCCGCTTAAATTATCCATTTTAGTTAAGCCGAAAGGTAAAAAAGGTGAGACTCCTGATAAATCAATATAGGCAGTTTCACTAGCCCATTTTGACCAAAACCCGTCAACCCCGTAAGCCGCTTTAGCAAGTGCCGCAGTGGTATCCATTTCAAATACCCCGCCGGCTCCGTAATAGTTACCGCCTTCAAGTCTTCCTATACTGTCATGCTGAATATATGCCATGGTTTTTTCGGCAATTCCGCTTTGATTAGCGGTTGATTTACTTGTATCAGCATTAAGCCTGATTAAACCGCCGTATTTAAGCTCGGAATCCGTAACTCCGTCAATATTAATATCTATCTTGGTATCATTTACTATTGCCGATCTGTTCCCTTTGCCTTTATTTTGAAAAGTATTATTATCTATCACATCTCTATATTCACCTGTTTGCCTAACATGCCCAACCATAGTATCAAATCTGCCGCCCAGTTTAACGGTCGGCGGTTCCGCTGCATTAGCAGCTGCAGCTATTACTGATAAGATTGCCGATAAAGTAATTTTTTTGTACATTATGATCACCTTTTGTCATTTTTGCACTTAAACAACTAGCATAGATACGTTAAACCACAAGTTTTTTATATGTGCATAATATACAAATAAACTAAACGTGGTTTTATTGTCTAAAGCTTGTTTGCTAGGTATTTTGCCTGATATTTAAGCTCAATTCCTGATTTAGGATTACTTCAGGTTGAGCCAGCCCTTTTTTGCATTTCAGCTCTATATCAACCATTGTTTTAAACATCGAGAGAGCTTTATCTAAGCTTAATTTTTTAGCTGCCGTTATTAAGTTATCTTTTTGCTTAAAAAAGACCGGCGGTTTTAAAGAAAAGATAGCCTGCTCTAAATTTTTTCCTCCCTCAATCAAGCCTTTTAGTTTAATTACTTTAACTAGAAAATTAGCAAGCACTCTAATGATCAACATAAAATTTACATCTGCGCTTTGTAAGCTGTTAAGATATTTTTGTACTTGATTCACATTCCCCGCAACTAAAGCCGCACATAGATCATCCAAAGAAATTTCGGCATTTGCTCCGATTGCATTAATAATATCTTCATATGCTATTTGTTTCTGCTGCCCTAAATAAATACTAAGCTTATTAAGTTCATTCCTTATAATATGCTCATTGGCCGGAAGGATTTCAACTATAGTATCAACTATTTCATTTTGATATTTGAATCCTTCTTTATCTAGGTATTCTCTAACCATTTTTTTCAGCCTCATTTGATCAGGCTTATAGCAAGCAATCGCAAGTATATTTATTTCTTCTTCAAAAAATTTACGCATAGATGAGCTTTTGCTTAGGTCACCGGCGATAAAAATGACCGTTGAGCTGCCTTTACTGCGCTTTATTACTTCAATTAAATCTTTGCTTATAGTTGTTGCCGCATCGGTTACAACTATTACCCGCTTATTATTAAGCAATGACAGTGAAGCCATTTCATCCCTTAAAGCTATCGGGTTTTCTCTTACCGCAGCATATGGTATATTTATAACTTCAATTTCCTCAGCTTCGGATTTTTGTAAGAATCGAATTATTTTTTGCTTGGAAACATTAACTTCCGCCTCTTCAGGACCATAAATTAATATTAGCTGAGGCAAGGCCTTATTACCGAACATGCTTTGGATATTGGAGGAGATTAGTTTCATAGTGACCTTAATTTACCATAAAAGCGATAATACTTCCTCTCAATAGAAATGCAAAATTTTTTATGATAAAATTTTAATCCATTCAGTTAAGCTGTTTATAGCTCTTTTAGAATACTCCGCTTTACGATCAGCTACCCTCTCGGTGAGCGGTGGAAAAAGACCGAAATTAACGTTCATGGGTTGGAATGTTTCACTTTCGGCATCTTGCGTTATATGGCCTATTAATGCGCCTAAAGCAGTATCTCTAGGAATTTCAGGGACATCAAGATTGTTTAATTCAAAATAGGTAAACAACCCGACTGCAAGACCGATTGCCGCACTTTCAAGGTAACCTTCTACTCCGGTAATTTGGCCGGCAAATCTGATTTTATGGTTAGTTTTAAGCCTAAGCTTCGTATCCAATAATTTTGGGCTATTGATAAATGTATTGCGATGCAACCCGCCGAGCCTGGCAAATTCTGCATTTTCCAATCCCGGTATCTTTTTAAATACCTCTTTTTGCGCACCCCACTTTAACTTAGTTTGGAAACCGACAATATTATAGAGCGTACCAAGCTTATTATCTTGCCTTAATTGCACCACGGCATAAGGCTTTTCAATACTATTCGGATCGGTCAAACCCACCGGCTTCATAGGCCCGAACCTAAGCGTCTCCTTGCCGCGCTCCGCCATTACTTCAATCGGCAAACACCCGTTAAAGTAAGGAGTATCTTTCTCCCATCCTTTAAATTCTGTTTTTTCTCCCTCTCTTAAATCTTCTATAAAACTATAATATTGCTCTCTTGAAAGAGGGCAATTTATATAATCTTTCCCGTCACCTTTATCATATCTCGATTGAAACCAGGCTTTAGAAAAATCAATGCTCTCCTTATAAACAATCGGTGCTATAGCATCAAAAAAATATAGGTATCCTTCACCTTCAGTGATATTTTTAATTTGTTCGGATAATTTATCACTGGTAAGCGGGCCGCTTGCGATTATAACAACTTGGTCATTCGGGATTTCAGTAACTTCTTCTCTTCTAACTTCAATATTACTTCTACTTAAAAGCGTTGCTTGTACCATTTCAGCAAATGCTTCTCTATCTACCGCAAGCGCTGACCCGGCAGGAACTTTACACTGATCCGCACATTTCATAATGAGTGAATCCAGTTTACGCATTTCTTCATGCAATAAACCGACCGCATTATTAATATCATCAGATCTAAAAGAATTTGAGCACACAAGCTCTGCGAACTTATCAGTCGAGTGAGCAGGAGTGGGTTTTACCCCACGCATCTCATGCAAAACAACCGGAATACCGAATTTGGATAATTGCCAAGCTGCTTCACTACCCGCTAGCCCTGCACCTATTATATGCACAGGTTTCATAAAATAACTCTATAATATTTAAGCAGTTGGAGCTTCGGCAGCAGACGTTTCTTCGGTAGACTCGGAACGTCCGGAAACTGAAACAACAACGAAATTGCTCTGATCAAGTGGAACTACTCCTTGTGGTAATTCTAAATCATTTATATGGATATTTTTACCGATTTCCAAATTAATAACATCAACTACAATGTGTTCAGGAATATTGGTCGGGTGACAATAAACAAGGAAAGATCTGGTTGCAACGTTAAGAACACCACCCCTTTTAACGCCAGGAGATTTCTCTTCGTTAATTACTTTAACATGCACGGAAACTTTAACAGTGGTATCTTTGCTTACTTCCTGAAAATCAGCATGAAGCGGGAAGTCAGTTACAGGGTGAACCTGAACGATTTTAGGAATAGCGGTAATCGTTTCATTCGCTAATTCAATTTCGAATAACTTTGCTTGGATATTCCCTTTATTATATTCTTTGATGAATTCATTTTGAGCAAGCGATATCATCACTTCCTTATGGCTACCGCCGTAAATAATAGCCGGGATTCTTCCTTCTCTTCTTAAAGCCCTTGTTGTACCTTTTCCATTTTTCTCTTTCAGTTCAGCTTTCATTTTAATTGATTCGGCCATATACCTCAATCCTCTTTTCAAAAATTAAATAAACAAACCCGAGACGGATTTTTCATTAGCAATTCTTTTTATTGCCTCTGCCATCAACGGAGCAATAGATACAACCTTTATTTTTTTGCATCTACTTAATTTTTCTTTGTCATATATACTGTCGGTGATAACCAAAGTTGATAACACTGATCCATCTATTCTCTCAACAGCTGACGAAGATAATACCCCGTGGGTTACATACGCTGCAACGCTATTTGCGCCACTTTTAACCAGTGCCTTTGCAGCATTACATAAAGTACCCGCAGAATCTACTATATCATCAATTATAATGCAATCTTTTTTATCAACATCCCCTATTATGTTCATAACTTCGGAAACTCCTGCACTTTCTCGTCTTTTATCGATTATTGCCAACGGCACCTCTAACCTTTTAGCTATAACTCTTGCCCTAACTACCCCGCCCACATCCGGAGATACAATTGCCAGTTGTTTAACATCGTATCGCTCCCTAATATCTTTAATAAACACAGGTGCTATAAACATATTATCAAGCGGTATATCAAAAAAACCCTGAATTTGAACGGAGTGAAGATCCAGAGTAAGCACCCGATCGGCACCTATTTTTGAGATCATTTCAGCTACAACTTTTGCAGATATCGCCGTTCTTCCTGAAGTCATTCGATCTTGTCTTGAATAACCGTAATACGGTATAACCGCAGTTATTCGCCTAGCCGAAGACCGCCTCAATGCATCAATAATTATTATAAGTTCCATGATATGATCATTCGCCGGGTACGAGGTAGATTGTATAATATAAACATCTTCACCCCTTATACTCTCTTCAAGCTCGACGAATATTTCATGATCTTCAAAATATCGGACGCTTGCCGGGATTAAATCGGTATTTAGAATTTCAGCAATGGATTTTGCCAGTGCTAAATTACTATTTCCCGTTATTAATTTCATAGAATTAATTTATCACCAGTTTTTTATATAATATCAAAGGTATAAACCCTGGCAAGGATTATAGCTAAGCAAGCATATAAGTTATCTGATTTTAATAAAAATTTTCCCATATTTACCGCTATATACTTCTTTCCAAT
Source organism: Candidatus Jidaibacter acanthamoeba (assembly GCF_000815465.1). Taxonomy (NCBI): domain Bacteria; kingdom Pseudomonadati; phylum Pseudomonadota; class Alphaproteobacteria; order Rickettsiales; family Candidatus Midichloriaceae; genus Candidatus Jidaibacter; species Candidatus Jidaibacter acanthamoebae. The sequence continues at coordinate 30,437 of NZ_JSWE01000036.1, forward strand.
TTCCAAAAAAGTTATAAATTTCTAAATATTTAAGCTCACTATGTGAGATAAGCGCCCCATCTATGGAGTATTTATTAAAAATTTCCTGCCAACCAGGAGTCAAACTTTTAAATTTCAGATAATCTGTTATCACTTCTTCACTAAATACAGTGCCCGCCCTGCCGTCAATAAAATGTTTAAGCTTTTCTTCTCCATAATAAATAATATAACCCCCTATATTATAATTATTAAATATTTTATAATTCGGATAATTTTGTTTTATGTACTCTATCTCTTCCAGAGGGATAGATACTTGATTTCTAATTACCGCTTTATCTTGAAATATCATAATATAAATTGCGAATAAAATTGCTAAGCTTATAACAACCTTGCGGAATTTTTCCAAAACAGTAATTTTTTTTACTTTTTCCTGTTCAATATAATCTTTGATTCTGCATGCCATATAGGGAGCAGCTAAAACTGCTAATATAGCAAAATATCTGATAGAAAGCAGTGAAGCGAAAATGGAACCGAAAGCAACTACTTTATCAACAGCTCTAACTTCCGACTTAGGCCGGGGTAATAAATCCATAAGTATATATAAAGATACGACTAAACTCGTACCATACATTGCCCCAAAATTAAACTGCCCCCATTCGGCAATATGTTTGGAAACTTCACTGTTCAAAGTTCTTAAAACCGCATAATAAATATTAATACCGTAAGGGTTTAAGGCGACCGCAATAATTGAAGCAATTAAGGTTATAGCAAGATGCTTTCCCCTATTATATTGTTTTAAATATAAGGCATCAAGCAGATGAACAAAAATTATACCCAACCCCAATATAAAACTTCCGTGAATATTAGCCCACAACGCTAAAAGTAACGGAACATATACAAGGAATTTCTGCTTTAATCTATCTTTATACAATTTAAGTAAAGTATTAAGCGCGAGAAGAAGATAGCATGCAATGATCTGAGGCCTTAGGAATACGAAGTCCCATATTATAATACCTGACAAGCCGGCAACAACCAGCCGGGTTTCGTTAGCTTCTTTAACCCATAACTTCAACGAATGATAAATAAAAACTATTAGCAAAGCATAAATTAAGCAATTTAGCGTATAGAGCTTATTTAAACCTAATCTTGCATGAACCAGGCTAATACATGAATCCCATGCCCATGAAACATTATACCATTTTTGGGAAGAACCAGCAAAACTCCAATTGTCATACCTGGGAATAGAGGCATTTCTCATAATTAAATCCCCCGCCTTTATATGCCACGCGACATCCGGGTCAGTAAACAGGAAGGGAGCAAACAGCATATAAGTAATAAAAAAAAGTAAGGCAATAAGAAGATCATCTCTTAGTAAAAAACTAGAAAATCCTCTATTCATATCTATCACTTAAAATAGGTAAATATACAGTAAATATGCTACCCTTACCAACAGTGCTTTCGATGTTTAAAAATCCTCTATGCCGCAAAAGAATTTGCTTAACTATAGCAAGGCCGAGACCGGTGCCGCCTAACTTCTTAGATCTTGACGGCTCTATTCTATAAAACCTTTCAGTCAACCTGGGCAGGTGTTCGCTGGCTATACCGTTACCCTGGTCTGCTATTGAGATGAATATAGCTTTACTATTATCCTGAGTAAAAATTCCGTTTCTTGGAACTACGTCAGTTACTCCAATATCAATTTTAATTTCTTTATTATGACCGCCGTATTTAAGAGCATTAGCTAAAAGATTAAATACTACTTGAGATAATTCATTAAAATCTCCTAAAACACTAGGAAGATGTTCATCTATATTTCTTATCACCGCTATTTTGGATTGCATAGCCTCCCATTCCAGTTGCTTAACTACCAAATCCACTATCTGAGCAATATCTACTATCTCCGTAGGAGGTGTGTTAAGCCTCCTTTCAATACTTGAAAGAGAGAGTAGATCATCGATCAGATTCTTCATGCAATAAGCCTGTTCTCTTATCATAGGGATAAAAAGCTTCCTCGCTTCTTTATCATCCCATCCGTCAATATCCAAGGTTTCAATGATACCTATTATTCCGGTAAGCGGAGTTCTAACTTCATGGCTTGCATTAGCAATAAAATCCGCAAGCATTTTTTCAGTGCGCTTTAGCTCCGATACGTCATGCATCATAATGATCAAGTTTTTCTCGCCGTTTTCTTTAGAATCATATACCTCGATTAATACCTGGTAATCTCTTTCGATCGGCGCCCCTAAATAAAGCTCCACTCTCTTGCTTACTTGGTCATGCAGCACCCATCTTACCGCACCAAGCAGAATTTTATTATCAGTTATCTCTCTTAAACTCATTCCGATTAAATTACTTCCGAACACCTGCTCAGCCGCATTGTTCACTTTAGAAATAATTAAGCTTTCATTTATAATAAACATGACCTCCGGGATAGAGCTGAATAATAACTTTATCTCAGCAATTTTTTCCAGTACTTCTCTTTGCTTCTTCTCCCAAGATTTCTTTAATAAATCAAGAGACTCGGATAGCTCTATAACCGCAATAGAAGACTCCAGTTTCGGAGGCTTAACAATTCGGTCGAAACTCAAATGCTTTACATAACCTGCAAGCTTAGAATAATCAGACATGAAGGGGAAAATAATATACATTGCAGAGCAAATTATAATTAAACAAATAACAATGTAGTAAACCCAGCTTTCTTCTGAAGTAACATAATGAAATGTTATTAGCGCAATTGGGAAAAGCGCAATGGCTAACGCTACCTTTAGTGCCGCAAGGAATATGCCGCTAAATTTATTTCCTCCGGTAGTAATTTTCTTTATAAAGTGGCTCACGTTTTTTCAAATCATAAAGTTTGCAATATCAACTATCTTTGGAAAAACCAAGCATAAATAAAGAGAAACAGCCAACGCAGGGCCAAACGGGAACTCTTCACCTTTGCTTAATAACCTCCAAATCAGCGCAGTAAATATACCTATTATACCACTTATAAGAAAAAATCCAGCAAGCATCTCAATTTTTAAAAAAATTCCGACAACGGCAAAAAATTTTACATCACCCGTGCCTAACCCATCTTTTTTCATAAAAAGCTTAAAGCCTTTTTGTAATATAATTCCGATAATATAGCAGAATAAAGGAGTAAATAAAAGCTCTATGAGAGGGTAATTGTTAAAAAAGGCATAAAAAATACCTAAAATTGCGATTATAAATTGAATTATATCAGGTATTATATAATATTCAAAATCGGTAATAATCATCACCATTAAAGCTGCGGTCGTAAGGCATAACAAAACTTGATTAATATGACCTTCAACATTGTATCCAACTATAGAAAAAGAAAAAGCAGTTAACAATTCTATCAGTGGATATCTTAATGAGATAGGCTGAGCACAGTGCCTACACTTACCTTTTTGAAATGCATAGGAAAATACCGGGATAAGCTCAAAAGCTTTCAACGCATGGTTACATTTCGGGCATTTTGATCTAGTAAGCAAGCTCTCTTGTGTTACCAACCTATAGCTTGCGGCGCCTGCAAAGCTACCAAAGATTAACCCTAATGCGGTTATCAAAAAAAACATTTATAACTCAACCCCTAAATTATTCTTGTTTACATAACATTAATATATATATATCATTATATAGATATAATACTGATCATACTTAAGCTTAAATAAAAAAAATAAATTATGCCAACAAAAAAGAAATTCAGCATTCGAGGTTTTACTTTACTTGAATTATCAATTACTATGGTAATCACAGGTATAATAGCGGTTGGCTACCTTTCTTATAAGCAATTTAATTTAGACAATACCGCACGAACCGAGACCCTAAGAAGAATAAAAGTTATAGAAGATACTATACTTTTAAATTTAGCACAAAATGGTAACCTCCCATGTCCCGCTAATCCATCGGAAGTCATTGGCTCAACATTATATGGAGTTGTAAATATGAATTTTGCAGATCCGTTGATATGTAACCCGAATTCCGGAAATGATTTAGGTAGCATGAACTTAGGTGGAGATACATTATACTATGGGACAATACCGACTAATAGCATAGGAATCCCTAGTGAGTACATGATTGACGGTTGGGGCAATAGGTTTGGTTATGTGGTACAAAAAACGTTTATTAATAGCCAAACCAGTAGCTCTGCATGCATAAATACAGCAGGTGATTTTGCACAAGACAACCATAGCAATGCTGCTTATTTTTGTTTTAAAGGGCAAGCTTCAGGATCAGCAAATCCCTCTACTCCGGATATACAAATACTTAACAGAGCCGGCGGCAGTGTTATAAGCAATGATGCTGTTTACGTTATAATAAGTTATGGCCCTAATGGCTATGGGGCTTACTTAAGAAATTCTGATCGCAACTCAGGAAGTGGTACCGAGGGATCGAACGTCAACCGTAATCCCATGCCACCAGCTGCAAATGATGATGAGCAACTTAACTTAGGGTGCAACCCAACCACTAATTCATGCAGTAAAACATTCTACAGTCCGCAATTTGTTAGCCGCTCTCCCTCAAGTGATTTTGATGATATAGTGGTTTATAAAGACCGTAACCTGATGGTCAGGGAGTGCAATGCTTATTTCAATAATGCTTGTACTATTAAACATGGTATATATATAAAATAATTATTTTTAACAAATGAGCTTAAAAGTTAAAGTTGATAAAATAAAAGGTTTTTCTCTAATTGAGCTTTCGCTGGTTCTCTTGATTTTAGCTGCATTAATTGCAGGAGGTATGTCTTTATCTTCTATCCAAGCATATAAAGAAAAATATGATACTACTCTTAAAAACATAAAATTGATAGAAAATGCATTAACTGTATTTGTGGCTTTAAACGGAAGACTTCCATGCCCGGCTAGTCCTGCTCAAAAAATTTTAAATTCTACTTTCGGCAGAGAACAGGTGACTGCCGGGGCAGTAGGCACTGCACAATCCTGTAATTCAACTACTACTAATATTTTTACTGGCAGCGTAGGCGGCAATACTCAATATTACGGCGCCGCTCCCGTAACAACCCTAGGGTTGCCTGATGAAGTAATGTTTGACGGGTGGGGGAACCGAATCGGCTATATAGTAACGAAACCATTTGTCAATAGTTCTAAAACTAATACATCCTGCACCAGCGGAGGAAGTGCGGCAAATGTTTCAAATAATATTTATTTTTGTTATAGAGGACAAGCGAGCGGAAACAGTAGCACCAGCATCCAAGTTCTTGGTGAAGGTTATTACGCAAATTATGCTCCCGTATATATTTTAATCAGCCATGGTGAGAATGGGTATGGTGCATTTTTGAAAAATGCGGACGTTGATTTGGATAATGGCGGAGTGAATGGCTCAAATGCTGATAGGAACCCGAATCCTCCAAGTTCTAATCCTCATGAATTACTTAATCTTAATTGCAATTCAGGTGCATGCTTAACACAAAATTATGTGCAAAAAGAAATATCCACCCCGATTTTTGATGATATATTGTTATTTAAAAATAGAAATAACATTCTTCTGGATTGTAATAAATACGGAAACAATGCATGTACGCTTAATGAAGGAATAATCATAGGTTAAATAATCGGTTTATAATATGAAACAAAAAGGATTTACTTTAGTTGAGCTTTCAATTGTACTGATAATAGTAAGTATTTTAATTAGCGGTGGAGCTGCACTAAGTTTAAGCCAAATTGAAAAATATAAATATGACACAACCTTAGCAAGGTTAGATATTATAGAAAACGCTTTAACCCAATTTTTATCCTTAAACGGTAGGCTTCCCTGCCCTGCCGATAACGTTATCCCTTCCTCAAACTCACTGTACGGTTTTGAGCAAATCACCTCATCGGGAGCCGGCCCTCAGAGCTGCTCTGCTGCTAATCTTCTAACGAAGACTTCAGGAACTTATGAAGTAGCATACGGTGGTGCCGTGCCATTTAAGACTCTTGGTTTATCTAATGATTTTATGCTTGACGGATGGAATAATAAAATACTTTACACCACCATTAGATCTTTGGTTAATAACCAAATTACTAACTCTTCTTGTGTAACTGCTAATAATGCACAAAATAGTGATTCCAGTCCCTTTTACATATGCTTTAGAGGAAAAAAAAGTAATATAATTTATACATTCAGATATATTTCAACTCCATCCGTAGTGACAATTATTGATGCAGCATATACCTTAGTCAGCGCAGGAGCTAACGGGTTTGGTGCATATAGTAATAGTGTGTCTAGCTCGGCTATCAAAAATCCAAATTCTGCCTCTATTAATGAAATAGAAAATTTTGATGGAAATTACGGATTTGTACTCTCAGGATATCAAAAATCCGCTTCAACATACACGTTAAACCAATTTGATGACATAGTAAGGTTTAAGGCCAGAAACTTATTGGTATACGACTGCAATAAAGAATATAACCTGGCATGCACTAATACATGGGGGATTGATTTAAGATAAATTTTCCTTCTCTTCCGTTCTTTGTAATAATTTCTTATATTTTTCTACTTTCTTCATCTGCATTTGCCGCTTAAGCGGAGAGAGATAATCAAGAATTATAACGCCATTAGTATGGTCAATTTCATGTTGAATACATGCAGACAGTAAACCTTTTTCAACTTTTAATGTCTGCTCTTTACCTTCATAATCTAAGTACTTGACCTTAATTTCTGCCGAACGCGTAACGTTTACATATACATTAGGCACCGACATACATCCTTCATCCATAGTTTCCAATTCGGTGGATTTTTCTATTAATTCAGGATTAACCATATATAGAGGTTTACCTCCATGCATTCCAGGTATGTGATCCTGTTCAAGCTTTTTATGTACTCCGTCAATATCGATTACAACGATTCTTTTCATGATTCCGACTTGTACTGCGGAAATTCCTATTCCTTGGTTGGCATGAATTGTTGCGAGCAACCTATCCATACACTCTTTTATCTCATCATTTATTTCTAAAACATCGACGGATTTTTGATTTAACCTTACATCAGGCACCAGTACCAAGTTATAAGGTTTAGCTTGAGTTATTGTATCCATTATAATTATTAATTTTTATAAGTTTAATATTTTCAGAATTTTATAGACTAATGGTTTATTTGGCAACTCTTTCCAATTGTAAAATTTTGCAACAATATGTAATTTGTCAATCTAAGTTGCTTTTAATATAATTATTATTATAAGTAATCTTACTCGGAAATTATGTCGGATTTTCAACATACAATTTCAAAACCTATAGAAATACAAGGTATAGGCGTACATAGCGGTAAAGAATCATATTTAAAATTGCTTCCTGCCAAAGAAAATCACGGTATAGTTTTTAAAAGAATCGACCTTAAAGAAAATAATATAATTGCAGCAAATTTTGATAATGTTATAGATACGACCTTATGTACTGTAATCGGCAATCCTTACGGCGCCTCAGTTTCAACAGTGGAACATTTAATGTCCGCATTATGGGGGTGCGGTATTGATAATGTAATAGTAGAGGTAGATAGTGCAGAAGTTCCCGTAATGGACGGCAGCTCTTTAGCTTTTACCAATCTGATTATGGAATGCGGAATAAAAAAACAGAATGCCTTTAGAAAGATACTTAAAATACTTAAGCCTATAGAACTTATGGTAGATGATAAAAAAATTGAAATTCTTCCGAGTGAAGATTTCATAATCGACTATACAATTCAGTTTGCAAGTAAAGCGATCGGGGTGCAATCTTTTATATTTAAAGAAAATCAAACTTCTTTTAAAGAAGATATAAGCAAAGCCAGAACTTTCGGATTTATGAAAGATTTAGCAGCATTAAATAAGATTGGGTTAGGTAAAGGGGTGAATTTAAGCAATTCAATCGGTATAACCGATGACGGTATTCTTAATAAAGAAGGACTCCGTTATGGTGATGAATTTGTCCGGCATAAAGTTCTCGATTGCATCGGAGATTTATACCTTGCCGGTGCACGCATTAAAGGGCATGTAAAAGCTTTTAAAGCCGGCCATGCTTTAAATAATAAATTACTGAGAAAATTGTTTGCAAATAAAGATGCATATGTTTTTATAGAAGAAAGGAAACAATTTTACGCAGCATAAAAAAGCAGTGCAACAAGAGCCGTTTATTATTGAATATTATAAAATTAAAAATCTTTTAAAAGTTAGTGCTATAGATCCTAAAACTAAAACTGAAGTTTGCGTTTTCGGCTCAGTTTCAACCTCAAAAGAATTTATAACCGATCTGGCTATACAGAAGCTAAAGTACCAACTAAATAAGAAATTGATTACCCCTGTAAGCGGGCAATCGTAGAATCTATACTTTTTTATAATATTTTTCTTGCCTTTTTAATTAAAACCTATTATTTATTTGAGCTCACAAGACCTGTTTAAAAGGGCGGTTAGCTCAGCTGGTAGAGCATCTCGTTTACACCGAGGAGGTCGGCAGTTCGACCCTGTCACCGCCCACCAAAGTTTAAAAAACTTTGCTTTTTAAAACTATTAGGTTACCCTAGGCCTGATATAAAGGGGGATGTAGCTCAGTTGGTTAGAGCGCCGGCCTGTCACGCCGGAGGTCGCGAGTTCGAGTCTCGTCATCCCCGCCACTAAATACTTAAGTTTATGACCTTTCAAACCCGCTTTAAATTATTAATTTTAGTTTTTTTACTACTAGTTTGCATTTGGTTTATAGGCTTTATCTTTTTTATATTTTATTCCCCTCAAGAAAATTGCAGTGATAATCAAGTAGATGCTGTTGTAGTGCTTACCGGAGGAAAAAATAGGATTGAAGAAGCAATTAAACTCTTTAATAGTAGCGGCGCTAAAAAAATTTTGATTTCAGGGATAGGGAAAGGGGTTATTAAAAATGATTTTTTCAATCTGGCTGATAAATATAAAGTTCCCAGAGAGTATATAGTGCTTGGTAACCTTGCGGAAAACACTTTTAGCAATGCAGTCGAAGCGGAAATTTTTATGAAGTTGCAAGGCTATAAAAGTTTATGTTTAGTAACTTCTAATTATCATCTACCTCGTAGCTTTAAAATTTTTAAAGATATGATGCCTGAAATTAGAATAAATTACTATCCGATATTCACCCCACTTGATAACAACAGCTCGCTAGCCGTTAAGCTTAGGTTTTTAAAAAGAACTATGCTGGAATATAATAAGTACTTAGCATGCTACGCTATCTACTATTTTGATTTACTAAGTGATAAATATTATGAGCTTTTGTATAAATATTTACCTTAAAACTTACCCTCTCCCCGGTGATTTTATTAGCTCGGATTCTAATATACTTGCAGCACTACTTAACTTACCTGAAAGCAATTCTAACTCTCCTATATGTTTATTTATGCTACCTTTATCTACTGCACTGGTAGCTATATTACCTACAGTAATTTTGTCAATATCAGGAGAATAAGCCCCGGCGGCTACTATGCCTGCTCCTAAAGTGACACCTGCTCCTAATGCCGTAACCGCACTGGCAGCAAGTAGCCCGACGGCAACCGGAATAGAGAAAGGCACTAACAAAGGTACTAGAATAGTAGCTGTCAGCATAGTCACCGTAGCCAGTGCAGTTAAAGTTCCGGCTACACATGCAGTTATTTTACCGCAGTATTTTGTTTTATCTAAAGTTTTTGAGCTTTCGGTTTGTAAATCTTTTTCCAATTGGTTTAAACAATCATCTATATCTTTTCCGAGCTTTCTTTCTGTTAAGACCAATTTTTTTCAATTTCTTTAAGCGTCTTTATTACCTCATTCCCTTTATCCTCTAGTTCACCAGTATCCTTAATTGAGATATCCGGTTTTTCAGTTATTTTATCCCACAACTCAGTAGTAAGCTCTCTCTCACCTTTTGAATTTAAACTAAATTTTATTCCCGATCCTTTATAAGAAACTTTAAAATTAGTTCCTAAATCTTCCAAATAATCGGAAATAACTTGGGCAATTTCTTTTCTTACTTCCGCTTTAAGAGCATCTTTGTGGAGATGACCTATTAAGTAACGCCTCTCGGAATCCCAATTTTTTTGTATTTCCCGCTCAAAATTTTCAGCATATTTCTTTATAATAATTTTAATTCTATCATTAAAATTATTAGCAGATTTGCCTATTTCTATCTGTGTGCTTCTTGGAAGCCTTATTTCTTCTTTCATATCCCCCCTTTTTAATCATTATTTATCTATAATATTTGAAAAAAATTAATAAAGAGTTAATTAAGTTAAAAATAGCATAACATGCCTTTCCTATTATACTAAGTTAAGTTTAATATGCTACTTAGGAAAAATTATAGGAAGCTTAAGAAATAAAATAACAAATGGTAAAAATGATATTAGAAAATATTAAAGACAGTAAGAAGCACGCGCCTAGCCGCCATTTATGGCGCGTGCTCGTATAAATGACATAGTCATTTATACGTAAACTTAGTTGAATTTTTTATAGTTCAACTATGCTCCCTTATATATACGGTATTCAACTTAACTTACTATACTTATACAATATAATTAAATAACAAAATAATTTTTATATATGAAGAATAGCCTTGAAAAATATTTAATTCCTGAAATTTATGATGCCGAGTATGGCAGGATAGAAGAAGATCTCGGTACCTTTTTAAGCTTAAAAACTATGGGGCTGATAAATCCGCATTTAAAATAGTCTCGCTATTATTCCTGTATGCAGGTTAAAAAAATAAAAGCTTTATATATATATTAATTACTGATTCCGTAATTTTTCACATAATATATTATATGTGCGTTGCATTACAGGGTGGTATACTTTTATATTACAATAAATTTTATAAGCCAGCTCTTCATCATATGTATGCGAAGTTTTATTACGATCCTCCAACATTTTAAGCCACAACTTTTCATCTTCAATCATTTTTGCCGCATATGCCTCTCTTAAAACTTCTTTAGGGAAGTTTACCTCCTTACCTAAATTTTCGATTATGCGCATTAGAAATTTCCAAAAAAGTTCAATACTGAATTCAAATCTTTGTATAGTTGCATCTATATTAGTATCATCCGAACCGATAATAGGTTTTTGTAAAACACTTTCCAATCTGTTTAATGCCTTACTGAGTTTTTTTGAACTCTCTTCTATTTTTAAATCCATACTTACTTGCCTTTTGTATAAATATTTTCCGTCTTTTAAAATAGCTCTTCTCAAAGGATTGTTTTCATCCATAGAATCCAATCTTATACAATCGATTTTAAGCAGAGTATCAGCATCCTCAATTAAATTGACTACCTCCAGCCAATCATCCTCACTTGCGCCGGGGCAATAAACAGCTAAATCCATATCTGATCTCTCATTATTATCTTCACGTGCCCTGGAACCGTAAAGCAATATATATTCGACATAGGGGAGTCGAATTAAATTTTGAAAGAAATTATATTTAGTCAGGTTCATATAAGTATTGCTTGTGTTTAATTATAATTACTTAGTAAGCTTTTAAAATACGGTATAATACAAAATAAATATTGTAATACTAAAAAGCTATATTAACTTTTAGTAATCCACCCACCGCCGAGCACGCGAGTATCATTATAAATTACACATGCCTGCCCGGGAGTAATACCTTCATAAGCTTCTTCGAGCTTAGCTATGGCTTGGTTATTACCTGAAATTTTAACCCTAGCCCTGGCGCCTTTATGCATTGAACGTAATTTTACTATACATTCCATGCCTTCACTTGGAATTTCTTCGCCAAGCCAATTAAGATCTTTAATATAGACTATGGAATTTGCTAAATCCTCTTTTTCGCCGACTACTACTTGGTTGGTTTTCGGATCAATTGCAATTACATAGAGCGGAGTACTATGTGCAATTCCTATACCGCGCCTTTGGCCTATGGTGAAATTAATAATACCGTTATGGTCGCCTAAAACCGTTCCGTCTTTATAAACAACTTTACCGTTATCCAGCGCTCCAGGTCGTAATTTTTCAATAATTGAAGCATAAGAACCGTTTGGCACAAAGCAGATATCTTGGCTATCCGGCTTATCGGCGATTTCCAATCCGAATTTCCTTGCAAGCTCTCTGGTTTCATTTTTAAGTCTCCCGCCAAGCGGAAACCTTAAAAAATCAAGTTGTTTTTGAGTGGTCGCAAATAAAAAGTAACTTTGGTCTTTAGCCGGATCCATGCCCTTATGAAGCTCTGCTTTGCCGTTCACTTCCACCCTCTGCACGTAATGCCCTGTAGCAAGCGCATCAGCGCCTAAATCTTCGGCAACTTTAAATAAATCTCTGAATTTTACGCTTTGATTGCATTTCACACATGGTATAGGAGTTTCCCCTTTCAAATAACTATCGGCAAAATCTTCCATAACCGCTTCTTTAAAGATACTTTCATAGTTTAGCACATAATGCGGAATACCGATTTTCTCAGCAGCCATTTGAGCATCATAGATATCCTGCCCTGCGCAACAAGCACCTTTCTTTTCAAGTGCGACTCCATGATCATACAGTTGCAGGGTAATACCGATCACTTCATGCCCTTCACTTGCAAGCAGAGCTGCAACCGTAGAACTATCAACACCACCGGACATAGCTACAACTATCTTTTGTTTTTTGCTTAGCATAAAAGTTAAATGCATTACTTTGAAATTTGATGCAATTATAGCTGAAAACCATAAAACAATCTATTATAAAAGCTAAACTTTACTCGGATGCTTTAGACTTTCTTAGTATCCAGCTTTTTAATCATTAACTGTTGAATAATTGAAAGTATGTTACTCCATGCCCAGTAAATAATAAGCCCGGATGGGAAGGTAGAGAACATAAACATAAATATCCACGGCAGCATTTTCATTACCTTAGCTTGCATCGGATCTGAAGGCTCAGGGCTTAAACGCTGCTGAATATACATGGTTGCCGCCATCAGAATAGGGAGAATCCCGATATGCAGGAAAGCGGGCGGATCCCATGGGATTAAACCGAATAAGTTAAATATATTGGTAGTATCTGCTCCCGATAAATCCTTTATCCAGCCGAAAAAGTGAGCATGACGCATTTCAATGGTTACATAAAGCACTTTATATAAGGCAAAGAATATCGGCATTTGCAACACAATCGGCAAACATCCAGCAAGCGGGTTAACCTTTTCCTTTTTATAAAGTTCCATTATGGATTTTTGGAACATCATAGTATCATCTTGGTGCTTTTGCTTTAATGCTTGCATTTGAGGTTGTAAATCTTTTAGCTTATTCATTCCTCTAAAACCTTTATACGCAAGCGGGAATAACATTAGCTTTATTACTACCGTTAAAAGAAGAATAGCCAACCCGAAGTTACCGATCATTTTATAAAAATAACTTAGGAGAATGAAAATCGGTTTAGTAATAAAATATAAGATACCGAAATCTACTGCACGGTCAAAAAGGGTGATATTATATTGCGCTTGGTATTTATCCAATAAATCCAGCTTTTTAGCTCCTGCAAAAAGTTTCACGTTTTGTACGGCACTTGAATTACTTTTTACTTCAAGCGTATTTTGAATTATGTCAGCTTGAAATCTTTCCAAATCCCCATCTTTAAACGCTATAAAACTACCTCTCCTAACCTGATCTTGTTGGGGGATAATTGCCGCAAGCCAATATTTATCAGAAAAACCTAACCAGTTTATGTTATTTTCATATTTAAGTTTTTTCTCACTGCTTAAGTCTTCAAAGCTAATTTCTTTTAATGAATTATTGAAAACTCCTATCGCTCCTTCATGAATAATCATATTTTTATCTTTGCTTTCAATATGACTACGGCTTATTAAAGAATAAGGTTGGATTTTTATAGGCTTATCGGATTGATTTTTAATTTCCTGTTTAATATCAAACATAAAATTTTCATCTAAAGAAATGGTAATTATAAACTCAATATTTTGGGAATTAGTCCAAGATAAACTAATGTTGTCATTTTGCTTTAGCGAGGCTTTATTTGCCTTCCATAAAGTCTCTTTATTCGGAAGCTCCAGATTTTCTTCATTACTAATCCAACCAAATTCTGCAAAATATACTTCCCTGGTTTTAGACGGCGAAAATAAAACAACATTAGCATCATTTGCGTCCGGATGGACTTTATATTGCAGAAGAGTTAAATCATCAATCCTTGCACCCACCAAATTAATCGAACCTTTTACTGCTTGGTTATTAATTAATACCCTGGTGTTATTTTTAAATCCTTCTTTTACTATTTCTTCTTGGGATAAATTAGCTTCTTCTAAATCAGGGATAATTTCAGCTGTGCCGCTTTTTTGTTCAAATGCGGAAGGGGGTGGAGGAGGTGGAGCAAAAAAATATTGCCAAGTAAATACAATTAAAACCGAAAGTATAACAGCTATAGTTAATCTTTGTTGATCTGACATTTTTGTTTTCCTTTGTTTTGTGGTACCGGGTCAAAACCTGCACTAAAAAGCGGGTTGCATTTTAAAATTCTAATTAAACCATAAGTTATTCCTTTTACCATACCATGCTCATTTATTGCAAGCATCGCATATTCGGAGCAAGTGGGCTGGAATCTGCAGGTAGGAGGAAGCATCGGAGAAATAACATATCGGTAAAACTTAATAAATATAAATATAAAAGATTTTAAAATTTGAGATATGAAAGATAAAATGCACTTAATCATCTTAAATTTTCTAACCCTTTAACAAATTCGTTTTTAAGATTTATATACTTTTCTTTAATTAAATTAGGCCTTGCGATTATAATTATTTCTGCAGGCTTAAATTTATTTTCTTTAATAATTTCTTTGGTAATCACCCTGATTAGTCTTTTGCAGTAGTTGCGTTTTACTGCGTTACCAACCCTTTTGCTTACTGTAAAACCGACTTTTAATAAATCATCTTCCATAAGCAAGTTGTACAAAATCAAAAAGCTTCGAGAGTGAAGCTTCCTTGAGTTTTTTGAGATTCTGGAATAATCTTTCGTTTTTACAATTCTTTCTAAGTTCAAAGCTAATTACGCGCTTAAAACGTGTCTACCCTTCGCTCTTCTAGCGTTTATTACTTTTCTGCCGCCTACGGTCGCCATTCTGGCTCTAAATCCGCCTCTGCGTTTTTTCACTAAATTACTCGGCTGATACGTTCTTTTAGTTGCCATTTTCTTTTCCTTGAGGTTAAATACGATTAAAAATGTAGGTGTTCTTATAACTCCTATCGTTTAAAAAGTCAATAGTTACAACTTTTAAAGCCTATGAACGATGCAAAAAATTTATTAAAATGGTATGTGGAAATGGGTGTGGATAGTTTTCTTTCTGAAAAACCTATTAATAGGCTCAAAAAACGCGAAGAAAAAATTGAATTAAAAGTGAAAGCACCTGAGTATAATGCTTCAAGAGAAATTGCCGATACGTGTAATGATTTAGAGATGTTAGAGCAAGCAGTCAAAGCTTTTGACGGGTGTGCTATAAAGAAAGGCGCTACAAATACTGTTTTTAAAGACGGCGACCCTAAATCTAAAATTATGTTGATTGGAGAAGCACCGGGTGCTAATGAAGATGAGCAGGGAATACCGTTTTGCGGATTAAGCGGCAAATTATTAAACAATATATTACTTGCAATCGGGTTGAAGCGAGAAGAGGTATATATCAGTAATACAGTTTTTTGGCGTCCTCCGGGAAATCGGCGCCCTACAACGGAAGAAATTAAAATCTGCCGCCCTTTCGTTGAAAAGCATGTGGCTCTAGTTGCACCAAAACTTATTATACTTGTCGGCAATACCGCAGTTGAGTCTTTACTTGATTTGAAGGTATCAATGGCTTCGCTGCGGGGCAAATACTTCGATTACTCAAATCCGTATTTAAGTAAACCTATTAAAACCGCTGTAATTTTTCACCCAGCTTATTTATTAAGACAAGCTCTAAAGAAAAAAGAAATGTGGATGGATATTCTTAAAATTAAAAAAGAGTTTTTAAGCTGAATATGATAGTTATCAAAGATTTAAAAAACCAAAGTTATAAAAATTTAGCTGTAGCATTGGGAAATTTTGACGGCGTACACATCGCACATCAGGAAATTATTAAAACTTGCATTAATTACGCTAAAAATCATAATATCCAATCTGCGGTAATAACTTTCACTCCCCATCCACGCGAGGTTATGAACCCTTCCGCCAAGCATGAAAGTTTAATTACAGTCGAACAAAAGCTAGAGTTGTTTGAGCGCTTAGGGGTAGATATAGTTTACTTAATTAATTTTACTCCTGATTTTGCAAATATACCGGCTAATGAATTTATCAGTAAAATATTGGTTCAGACTTTGCAGGTAAAACATGTCATAACCGGATATAATTTTCTATTCGGTAAAAATCGCCGGGGTGATGCTAATCTTCTATCCGAAAGTGCTGAACATTATAATTTTTCTTATCAGCAGATCGGTAAAATAAGTTATAATTATCATGATGTTTCTTCCTCAAATATTAAAACGCTTATGAAGCTCGGTGCATTCGGTATTGTTAATAAATTACTGGGAAGGGAATATTCCATCTCGGGAAATGTAGTAGAAGGTAATAAAAGAGCAAGAATGCTCGGGTTTCCGACAGCAAATATCGCCCTAAAGCAGGAATTGTTTTACCCGTTATACGGAGTCTATTTGGTTAAGGTTGAAATTGAAGGCAAGAGGCTATACGGTATAGCTAACATAGGTCTAAGGCCTACTTTTTCAGAAGTTGAACCGATTTTAGAAGTACATATTTTTGATTTTGATGGTAACATTTATGATAAGCAATTAAAAATAAAATTTCTTCATTTTATTAGGCCTGAAAGAAAATTTAGCCATATTGATGGCCTTAAAACCCAGATAACATCTGACATACAAGGCGCAAAGTATGCTTTAAAAAACTTACCCGGCTCATGTATTTAATGCTTTTTAACCAATATAAAAAGTATTATTATACGGGTTCCGGATTGCAAATT
This sequence comes from Candidatus Jidaibacter acanthamoeba, assembly GCF_000815465.1. Taxonomy (NCBI): domain Bacteria; kingdom Pseudomonadati; phylum Pseudomonadota; class Alphaproteobacteria; order Rickettsiales; family Candidatus Midichloriaceae; genus Candidatus Jidaibacter; species Candidatus Jidaibacter acanthamoebae. The sequence goes on from NZ_JSWE01000036.1 coordinate 47,307, forward strand.
CCGAAGAATTTCTATAATAATTTAACCTACAGCAAAATGGAGTGATTGTGAGTAAAGCTAAATTTAATTTAAATAGCTTTTTTTTAAGATGTTTAGGAGCACTAATCATTGTGCTTGCAATATTTTTATTTATATCCTTCATAAGTTTTAATGCAGGCGACCCTTCATTTAATCAAGTTAATGACAATGAGATTAAAAATTTAGCCGGCTACTACGGTGCCTTTATTGCCGACCCGATTTTACAATCTCTAGGCTTTGCTTCTTATTTCATAGTAATATTTTTAACTACCTTAGGGCTTAAAATACTAACTGCGAGGGAGATAAGCTTTCTTACTCTAAGAATTGCATTTCTAATATTATTACTTCCGTTTCTTGCCGCCTGTTTTACATTTATAAAGCCTATTTCTAGCCAAAACTTTATCAGTTACGGCGGGTTTATCGGAGTATTTGTCAAAGAAGAGCTTAGTGTTTATTTTAATCCTAAGCATATTTTTTATAGTATTTTCCCTATTATTATAATTGTAAGTTTGCTTACTCTAAATATTAACTACAAAGAATTTAAAAAATTTATTATTGTTATAATCAGGCTGTTCACCTATGGCGCAAAACTTTTTGCCTGGGCTATGGTTTCATTATATATTTTAGTTAGAGGAAAAATAGCTAAAGAAACAAATGAAACTACGGTAGAAAATCAAGATGCAAATATAGAAATTGAAAAACCGAAGCCTGTATTAACAATTAAAAATAAGATGCCGAGGTTTGAGCCGAAAAAAGAGGTATTACACTCTACCCCCCGGGGTAGCTCAAGTGATTTTCAACTTCCGCCTACCGCTCTTCTTAAAGAACCGACGATTACTTCCAAAAAGAATCAGTTAAGCGAAGCTGCGTTAAACCAGAACTCAAAACTTCTCACCCAAGTTCTCCAGGATTTCGGAGTTTATGGGAATATCTTAAGTATACGGCCGGGGCCGGTAGTAACATTATATGAACTTGAGCCGTCTGCCGGCACGAAATCTTCCAGAGTAATCGGGCTTGCCGATGATATTTCAAGGTCAATGAGTGCAATATCTGCACGAATCTCGGTGATACCTGGTAAAAATGCTCTTGGGATTGAATTGCCTAATACTAATAGAGAGATAGTTTACCTAAGGGAATTAATGGAAAGTGAAACCTATGTTGCAACCGAAGGTAAGCTTCCTCTGGTCTTAGGTAAAAATATCGGCGGCGACCCTATTATTGCCGATTTAGCTAAGATGCCGCACTTATTGGTTGCAGGAACTACGGGGTCGGGGAAGTCGGTCGCTATTAATACTATGGTGCTTTCATTGCTATATAAGCTTTCTCCGAAGGAATGTCAGTTTATCATGATTGATCCTAAAATGCTGGAATTATCAGTTTATGAAGGAATACCGCATCTTTTAACTCCTGTCGTAACCGAGCCTAAAAAAGCCGTAGCTGCTTTGAAATGGGTGGTTAAAGAAATGGAGAATCGCTACCGCTCGATGTCAATTTTAGGGGTAAGAAATATCCAAGGCTTTAATAAGGCTATCGAAGAGTCTATAAGTAAAGGCCAGCGTTTAGAAAAACAAATACAAACCGGGTTTGATCAAGAAACAGGCAAGCCGACATTCGAAACAATTGAAATGCCTGCCGAACCTTTGCCTTATATTGTAGTTATTGTTGATGAAATGGCTGACCTTATGCTGGTGGCAGGTAAAGATATCGAAGGGTATATTCAACGACTTGCTCAAATGGCAAGAGCAGCCGGGATTCATATTATTATGGCGACACAAAGACCATCCGTAGATGTCATCACGGGAGTAATTAAAGCTAATTTCCCAACCCGTATCAGTTTCCAGGTAACTTCCAAGATTGACAGTAGAACTATTTTGGGTGAACAGGGTGCCGAACAGCTACTCGGTATGGGAGATATGCTTTATATGATGGGCGGCGGAAGGATCGAACGTGTTCACGGCCCATTTGTAGGTGACAAGGAAGTTGAAATGGTAGTTGATTACTTAAAATCCCAGGGAAGCCCTAAATATAAGATAGAAATTACTCTTGATGAGGATGAAGAAGGGGACAGTATAATTAACATGGCAGGAGGTAATACTGATGACCTTTACTCACAAGCAGTGGCCATAGTACTAAGGGATAGAAGGCCAACCACTAGTTACCTGCAAAGGTGTTTAAAAGTCGGATATAACAAAGCCGCAAGCTTAATTGAAAAAATGGAAAAGGAAGGGATTCTCAGCCCTCCTAATCATACAGGTAAAAGAGAAATTTTGGTAAATGACTAATGTTAATTACAGATAGCAAAATATTAAAACTATACTGTGAAAAAGCTTTAAGCGAAAAAGTAATGGCTTTTGATACAGAATTTATGCGGGATAAAACTTATTATCCGAAATTATCACTAGTCCAAATAGCAACTAAGGACAGTGCTTTTGCCGTTGATATGTTATGCGGACTGGATTATTCACCGTTAAAAAGATTGCTTTCAGCTCCTAATCTATTAAAAGTAATCCATTCGGCCAGGCAGGATTTGGAATTACTGTATAACTTCTTCGGCATCATTCCCCAAAACCTGCTTGATACGCAAACTGCCGCATTGTTTCTCGGTTATAAAGACTCCCCGAGCTTCGAGTTATTAGCTGCCGACTTTTTAGATATAAAAGTCAGTAAAGCCCTGCAATTCTCTGATTGGCTTATTAGGCCGTTATCCGATGAACAGTTGCAGTACGCAATTACGGATGCGAATCTGCTTTATGAGCTATTTTTTAAAATTGAAGAGCGGCTAAATAAATTAGATAGGTTTGCATGGGCGTTAGAAGAATCTAATCTTATTAAATGCGGTAGTAAGTTTATCACTCCTATTGAGAGTATACTAAACAAATTTGCCGGCGCTATTAATAAAGAAAGTGATTTACTTAGATGCTATGATCTGCTTTCCTGGCGTGAAGAGAAGGCAAAAACATTGGATGTTCCTCGCAATTACGTGATAAAAGAAGAAGTAATTATTCAGCTTTGCCATAAAAAACCTGTAACTATAGAAGAACTTTTAAAATATAAATTACATCCGAATCTGGATGAAGAGAACTTGTATGAAATTCTGGAAATCATGCAGGATGAAACTTTAGATGAGTCTAAAAACGAAATAATTAAAAATTTTTTAAATAATAAAAAGTTTATTTTCTTAAACAAAAACAACCTTTTCTTTATGCTTAAAATTTTAGTAGAAGTTATTTCTAAGAAATTAGGAATTCATGAGCAGCTTCTTGCAACCACTACCGATATTCTTCTTTTTGCTCATGATAAAGAGTCAAGAGCCAATCAGGGATGGAGAAGAGCAGCAATAGGCAATTTTATGCAGGACTTAAAAGAAGGAAAATTATTGCTTGGTTTTAAAGATGGAAATTTTTTTATTTCCGGATAATATACAATCTTATATTCTTAGTTGGTTAGCTGATTTTGATGACTAAAATAAATATTCCGCCTAACACTCCTCTTGAATTGATAAGGAAGCTTTTTAACCTATTATCTGAGGCAGGCGAATCAAGATTAGTCGGCGGATGCGTTAGGGATATCATCTGCGGAAAAATGTCGGATGATATTGATATAGCAACTACAGCTCTTCCCGAACAGGTACTGAAAATCTTCTCCAAACATAATATAAAGGCTATCCCCACAGGTATTAAGCATGGGACTATTACCGGAATTTTTGATAAACATATTTTAGAAATAACTACCCTTAGAAAGGACGTTGAATGCTTCGGAAGGCATGCAACCGTAGAGTTTACCGATAGCTGGGAAGAAGATGCAAGCCGAAGGGATTTTACTATAAATGCAATGTCTATGGATTTAGAAGGTAATATTTATGATTACTTTGGAGGGATAGAAGACCTAAAAAATAATCTTGTTCGCTTTGTCGGTACTGCTGAGAAAAGAATTCAAGAAGATTATTTAAGGATTTTAAGATTTTTTAGGTTCTACTCTTATTTCGGGGGTAACAATATAGATAAAGAAAGCCTGGCCGCGGTATTCAAATATGCGCCACAAATGGCGACTCTTTCAGGTGAGCGCATTAGGCAGGAGATGCTGAAAATAATTAATAAGCAATATGCTTATAATACAATTAAGCTTATGGTTGAAAACGGGGTATGGGAACATTTAAATTGCGGGAGCCCAAATATTGAGAAACTTTATAGTTATAAATTTTGTAGTGAAGCTCTAATAAATTTAGCAGCAATTATCCGATCTACCTCTGATCCGATATTAAATTGTAAGAACATCAGATTAAGATGGAGGCTATCAAACAAAGAAATGACCACTCTTGAAATGCTTTGTTCAAAAGATTATGAGTTAAATAGCACTGATGATATAAACTCGAAGAAAGCACTTTATTTTTTAGGTAAACAAAACTTCCTAATGAAATTAAAGTTAAAATTTGTTGAAGAGCCGAATGAAGATTTAAGCAAGCTGTTTGAACTTGCTGAAAACTTTATAATTCCTGCTTTTCCATTAAACGGAAGGGATGTTAGAAGGATAGGATTCGAAGGTAAAGAAATAAGAGAAGTGATTTTAAATACAACAAATGCTTGGATTAATAGTAATTTTAGTTTAAAAAAGGAAGAGCTACTAGAGTTGGTAAAAACATATTATATCTCTAGAGCTTAAAAGAATTTTTAAAATAATGTTAAGAGATGCTCAAGATGGCAGCTAAAAAAGAAATGAAAATAAACAGTAAATTATCCGATGAACAATTGAAGGAAGCATACTATGATATGCTTTTGATCAGAAGGTTTGAAGAGAAGTCCGGACAGCTTTACGGAATGGGGCTGATAGGAGGGTTTTGCCACCTGTATATCGGGCAAGAAGCAATAGCAGTCGGTGTACAAAGTGTGCTTAAAGAAGGTGACGGGGTAATAACCAGTTACCGTAGCCATGGAATAATGCTTGCAACAAAAAGTGATCCGAAATATGTGATGGCTGAACTACTCGGAAAAGCAACCGGTTGCTCAAAAGGAAAAGGCGGTTCAATGCATATGTTTGATCTTCCCAAAGGTTTTTATGGCGGCCATGGTATAGTTGGAGCGCAGATTCCGATCGGTACCGGAATGGCATTCGCTTATAAATATAAAAAAACAGATAATATTGCCGTTGTTTACTTTGGCGACGGGGCAGCAAACCAAGGCCAAGTCTATGAAGCTTTTAATATGGCTAAGCTTTGGGATTTACCTGTACTCTATGTGATAGAAAATAATGAATACGGGATGGGTACTTCGGTTGCAAGGTCATCAAGTATAGTTGAACTGTACAAACGTGGAGAATCATTCGGCATTCCGGGTAAAAGAGTTGACGGGATGAACTTCTTTAGCGTCAGAGAAGCGGTACTTGAAGCAGTAGAATATATAAGAAGTGGGAAAGGGCCGGTATTACTTGAGATGAAAACTTACCGTTATCGCGGGCATTCGATGTCTGACCCCGGTAAATACAGGTCTAAAGAAGAAGTAGCGGATTATAGAGAAAATCATGATCCCCTTACGATGATGGCAAAATACCTTGAGGATAATAAGATTTATAGCCAAGAAGACTTTGACTTGCTTGAGAAAAAAGTTAAGGATGCGGTTACTGAAGCGGTTGAGTTTGCCCAACAAAGCCCGGAACCGTCGGAAGATGAATTATTTAAAGATATTTACGCTTAAAACATTATGGTAAAAGTTGCAGTAATTCATCACGGAAACTATGGATATACAAAAACTATCGCTGAGTATATAGCACTGGGTGCTAAAGAAATAGCTATAACTGTTGAGCTATATCAATCTTCGGAGATAGAGAAGAATTTAAGCGCACTTGATGATGCAAATGCTATTATCTTCGGAAGTCCGACTTACTTCGGCTCCGTCTCTGCTGAATTTAAATCCTTTATGGATTCAACTTCTCAGCTTTGGCTCAAACAGAAATGGAAAGATAAGGTAGCAGCAGCATTTACCTGTGCTAATTCTCCAAGCGGTGATCAGATGAGCACATTAATGCAACTTTTTATATTTGCTTCACAGCATAGTATGATTTGGGCAGGGTCGGACTTAATGCCTAAAATGCAAGAATATAATGAAGGTTTGGAAGTTTATAATAAGCTTGGTAGCTGGGTAGGATTCGGTTTAGCTGTAAGAGGTGATCAAGGGGAAAGAATAGAGTTGGAAGAAGTAGATATAAAAGCCGCAAAACATTTTGGTAAAAGGATAGCTAAAGTTGCTAAAAAGTTTAAATAGAGAGATGAAAATATGAAAAAATTAACAGTTAGAGAAGCGATAAGAATTGGAATTAGGGAAGAAATGCTTGCGGATGAAAGCGTCTTTGTCATGGGTGAAGAAGTAGCGGAATATAATGGCGCATATAAAATCACTCAAGGATTATTTGATGAATTCGGTGGTAGAAGAGTTGTTGATACCCCAATCACCGAGCATGGATTTACAGGACTAGGTGTCGGTGCTGCCTTTGTCGGATTAAAACCTATTATTGAATTTATGACTTTTAATTTCGCTATGCAGGCAATTGATCATATTATTAACTCTGCGGCTAAAACCAACTATATGTCAGGCGGACAAGTAAGATGCCCGATAGTGTTTAGAGGGCCTAACGGCTCAGCTGCCAGGGTCGGCGCTCAGCATTCGCAGTGCTATGCCAGCTGGTATGCACATATTCCGGGGTTAATAGTACTTGCACCATATACAGCATATGATCACAAAGGATTGATGAAAGCAGCTATTCGAGACCCGAATCCGGTTGTTTTCCTAGAAAATGAAATACTTTACGGACATACCCATGAAGTAGGCGAGGACTTTGATACCGATTACGTAGTTCCGATCGGTAAAGCGGCAATTATAAGAGAAGGAAGCGATGTAACTATTACTGCATTTTCACTCCAAGTAAAAACCGCGCTTGATGCAGCAGAAAAATTAGCCGAGATGGGAATTGACGCAGAAGTAATTGACCTCAGAACCTTAAGGCCTTTAGATACTGAAACTATAGTAAACAGCGTTAAAAAGACTAACAGAATCGTAGCAGTGGAAGAAAGTTGGCCATTCGCCGGGATAGGAGCTGAAATTGCAGCTCAAATTATGGAACATGCTTTCGATTACCTTGATGCACCCGTGAAAAGGGTCACCGGTAAGGACGTTCTGCTTCCGTATGCGGCAAATCTTGAGCGTATGGCTATAGTACAGGTTGAAGATATAGTACAGGCTGCTAAGGAAGTCTGTTATAGGTAACTTAATACTTCTCCTGCTCTAAAGTTAAAAACTATTTTCTTCAAAAAAAATAATTGTTAGTTATAAACTTAAAAATTTATAACGCAATTATTGGCAGTATAGATATTTTATCTTGAAAATAAATTCATGTTTATATAGCTTGTAAGGTTAACTTTGATAGAATTTAAGGAGTATATAATGAATACCGTAAAATTCATTCGTGAATCTTTAGCTCCATATAAGCTCTATATCTCTATTCAAATAATAATAATTTTTTTCTCTGCGGTTAATCATAGCTTAAGCCCCTATTTAACCAAGTTAATTATAGACAAGCTAACCGTTACTCAACCCGACCAGGCTGTTCAGGCAGTTGCTAATCTCGGTATAATGTATATCTCGTTACAAATAGTAATGATTGCGATGTGGCGCATATATGATTATTGCTATTTGAAATATGTTCCATTGCTTAGGACAAAAGTTGCCCATAGAATGATGATGTATACAACCGGGCACTCTCATAACTATTTTCAAAATCAGTTTGCAGGAAGCCTAACTAATAAAGTTGTGGATGCTGCTAAAGCTGTAACCGGTATTAGTCAAACAATGATTAATAGTTTTGCCGGAGCAGCGCTTAGTTTATTAGTTGCTGCTTATGCGATGTGGAGTGTGCACTTGTGGTTTTCCGTACTGGTATTCATATGGGCTGCTATTGCTATCTTCTTTTCTACAAAAGTATCTAAAAAATCAAGCAAACTTGCAAAAAAATCCGCTGAAGCCTCATCAAGAGTTGTAGGTAATATAGTTGATACCTTAGGCAATATTAATAATGTCAGAGCTTTTACCGGCTATAACACTGAAAGCAACCGCTTAAAAGTTATACAAGGCGATTTTGTTAATGCCATGCGGGCAAGAAACTGGTTCATGCTGAAGGTATATTCTATACAAGGTACATTATTCAGTCTTTATCAATCTTTGTGCTTAGCTCTTCTAATTTATTTATATAGTAAAGGCCAAGTGACTGCTGGGGATTTTGCTATGATACTTACCATCAATCATACTATTATTGATATTATTTGGCAGCTCTCCCATTCAATGCGTGATTTCAGTGAAGACTACGGAACTTTAGAGCAGGCGCTACAAATTATACAGGAGCCTTATGAAATCACAGATGCTGCAAATGCTAAAGAATTAGCCGTCACTAAAGGTAAAATTACTTTTGATCAGGTTGGCTTCCATTACAAGAATGCTACTCCCCTATTCGGAAATTTATCGGTAACAGTGGAACCTAATCAGAAGGTAGGGTTGGTCGGGTATTCAGGCAGCGGTAAATCCACTTTTGTAAATCTGATAATGCGCTTATATGATATAAACTTCGGAAAAATATTAATTGATGACCAAGATATTAAGTATGTAACTCAAAACTCTTTAAGAGAAAATATTTCGATTATACCGCAAGACCCTTCCCTGTTTCATAGAACGCTAATGGAAAACATTCGTTACGGGACTTCGGCAACCGACAATGAAGTAATTATGGCGGCTAAAAAAGCGCATGCGGATGAATTTATATCTAAGCTTACTCTGGGCTACAATTCACTTGTCGGTGAACGTGGCGTAAAATTATCCGGTGGCCAAAGACAAAGGGTTGCGATCGCAAGAGCTATTTTGAAAAATGCACCTATACTCATTCTTGATGAAGCTACCTCCCAGCTTGATTCTGTAACCGAAGCTTTAATTCAGGAAAGCATATTTAAATTAATGCAGAAAAAGACCGCTCTTGTTGTTGCACATAGGCTTTCAACCCTTTTACATATGGATCGTATACTCGTTTTTGATCAAGGAAAGATAGTTGAAGACGGCACTCATGATGAGCTGCTGGCTTTAAATGGATTATATAAAACTTTATGGGACGCACAGGTAGGCGGATTTTTACCGGATAAGCCGGGAGAATAAGTATAAAATTATTTTTATCTTACTTAATAATTATTCGCTCTGCTTTGCCATGTGTTATGTAACTCCACAACCATTTAACAAAGACGGTTAATCGATTACGAAAACCGATTAGAAAGTATATATGTGCTAAATCCCAAATTATCCAGGCTAATACACCTTTGAATTTTATCCAAGTAAAATCGGCCACCGCCGAATAGCGACCGATAATAGCCATGTTACCAAAATTTAGGTATTTAAATTCATATTCTTTTTCAGAACCGGCAACACGTGCCCTGATTACCTTTGCAATAAACTTTCCCTGCTGAGTCGCAGCGGCAGCTAAAGCCGGAACTGCCTTATTATCTTTGCCCTTAATTTCCGCAGCATCACCTACAATGAATATATTGGAATTAAAGGGTAATGAGAGATCATTTTTCACCAGGACTCTTTGATTTGTGCCTAGCTTAATCTCATCTTTATTTAATAGATGCTTAATTGATTTTGCTTTAACTCCGGCTGCCCAGATTATTAAATCGCTTTCTATCTTTTCTCCACTCCATAATTTTATTTGATGCGGGCTAATATCCATTACCTTGGAGTTAAGCTTAATTACTATCCCTTTTTCTTCCAAAGATTTTTGAGCAACTGCTGATAATGAAGGAGCTAAAGAGGATAAAATTCTTGACCCGGCCTCTATTAATATAATTTCGGTATCAAGAGGGTTAATATGAGTAAAATCTGATCTAATCGCCTGTTTAGTCAGCTCGGCGATAGCCCCTGCCAGTTCTACGCCTGTAGGCCCTCCTCCGATTATAGTAAAAGTCACATGCTTTTTATGATTTGCAATTTCTGCTCTTTCAAACGTTTCTAATAATTCTTTCCTGATTTTTAGGGCATTTTTTAATGATTTAAGCCCGATAGTATGCTCTCTCCAATGATTATTACCGAAATAATTATCTTCACTACCCACTGCAAGAATTAAATAATCATAATTTAGAGCAGTGGCATTTTTAGTAAAAACTATTTTTTTATCCGAGTCTATCACGGTAGCTTCATCCATAATAACCGAAATATTTTTATAATTCTTAAATTGCTCTCTTATCGGCACTGCAATATCAGAAGGAGCGAGATCCCCGCAGGCAACCTGGTATAAAAATGGCTGAAAGACATGGTAGTTGTTAACATCGATGATAGTGATTTTTATATTCTTTTGTTTTTTTAAATTTTGCGCGGCAGTAAGCCCAGCGAATCCTCCGCCTACTATTACTATATGAGAAAATTCCCCTTGCATGGCCATAACAATTACCTGTTTTATTTAATTCTACCTAAACCCCTTTTTAAATTTTAACTTAGTTTCTTTGCATAGCAACATATAATAAAATTAATAGAGCTATAAAACTGCTTAAATAATTGATTACTAAAGTTGCAATTTGGTTATAAGAGAGTTATAATTTATTTAAAATCTTCTTTTTCTATTGATTTATGAATTTTATTGGCCTTACTTCTCTTGTTAAACGCCTCCCATTTTATGCTGACGATGTTAAGCAAAATATAAAAGAACTTTTTTCAAAAGAACTTGAAGGCCTTGCAATAAGGCAGATGTACGGCATCGCTCTTGCAGCCGGGTATTACTTAAAAAATGAGCAGATGTTAAATTGTATTCGTGCGGAAGCTAAAATCCATTTGGAGGAAGCAGATGCTACTGCAGCTAAATTTGCCGTAGTTGTTACAAGTATGACCAGTACTTATTATAATTTTAATTCAAGTGTTACTGATGAAGAAATAAAAGCACTACCTGCAGATTTGCACTTAAATGCTTTTTCGGATCCTACTATCTTAAAGACTGATTTTGAGCTATATTGCTTAGCTATTTCTATATTTTTAAAGTGTAAATACTGTACCGACCTTCATATTAAATCTTTAATTTCCCAAGGGATATCAAAGGTAGCTATTAATAATGTAGCAAGAATTGTTTCCGTACTAAGGGCAGCAAAAGCAGCACTGGAAATTGAAAATATAAGAAGCTATGAGTTCATAGCCCGAGGCCCTAACTTTTAAATTTAATTAGAAACTTATGACATTTACAGTTGCGATTACAGGAAAGCCGAATGTCGGCAAATCCTCACTATTTAATAAACTAAACGGTAGGAGGCTAGCAATTGTCAATGATATGCCCGGTGTAACCCGCGACAGCAAAGACTTTACTGCTGATATAGACGGTCACTTAGTTAAGTTTATTGATACTGCCGGATGGGAAGATAAGGATAGTATTCTAAGTAAAAAAATGGTTGAGCAAACTTTAAAAGCAGTATCAAGAGCTGATCTGGTACTATTAATGCTGGATGCAAGAAACGGGATCACCCCTGATGACATACAATTCGGCGGCATTGTAAGAAAATCAGGTAAGCCCTGCGTTATAATCATCAATAAAAGCGAAAGTAAAATAAACATTCTTGAAAATGAAATTTACAAATTCGGCTTCGGTGAACCGATTTATATTTCAGCTGCACACGGCAAGGGTATTGCTGATTTATTTGAGAAGGTAATATCTCATAAGACGAAATTCTATCATGAGCAGGAGGAAGAAAATCCGGAAGATGACCAATTAAAGCTTACTATAGTAGGAAGACCTAATGTCGGTAAGTCTACCCTATTTAATGCTATTCTCGGTTTTGAAAGAGCTATAACTTCAGATATTGCCGGTACAACCAGAGATGCAATCAACCATTATTTAACTTATAAAGATACTGATATTGAGCTCATTGATACTGCAGGTCTCAGAAAAAAAGCCAATGTTAATGAAATTATTGAAGAGCTTTCCACTGCGGAAAGCATTAATGCGATTAGAAGATCTCATATAGCTTTCTTAGTAGTTGCAGCAGACCAGCCCCTTGAAAAGCAGGATTTAGCCATAGCACGAATTGCTATCCAAGAAGGAAAGCCTTTAATTTTGGTAATCAATAAATGCGACTTAATCAAAAACTTCAGGGAGTTTGAAGAGGAAATAGAATATTTAGTTGCCGATAATCTATCTGAAGTAGTCGGGCTACCTATTGTTTATATTTCAGCATTAAAACAGCAAGGTATTGATAAAATATTTGATAAAGCTTTAGAGGTCGATCAAAAATGGAAGATGAAAATATCTACAGGCAAACTTAACAGCTGGCTATGCAATGCTACTACTCACTATATTCCGCCGCTTGCGAACAACGGACGCAGAATTCGTATTAAATATATGACCCAAACCAGAGTTAAACCCCCGACCTTTAATTTTTATTGTAATATCCCTGAGGATTTGCCTGAAAGCTATAATAAATATTTACGTAATTCTTTGCGAAAGGAGTTTGATCTGCAAGGCATCCCGCTTAGAATGATTTTTCATAAGAATAAGAACCCTTATAAGAATAGATAGGATCAACTGACAAAAAATATATTAAGTTAATTGAAATAGTAAAATTAGATATATGATAGAATTTGTTAATGTAATTCCTAATGAAGTTGAAGAAAAAATGTATAAAGACATGGTAAAATATGAATATAATCATGGTATTGATGTAAATTATAAACAATTCTCGCTTATTCTTACTGAAGATAGTAATGAAGTAGTAGGCGTTTTAAAAGCATATACCGCCTTTGCAGAAGTGTATATTGACGAATTATGGGTTGATAGTTCACATCGCAGGAAAGGACATGGTAGGAAGCTTATGCAAGAGCTTGAAAACCATTTTCACGGTAAAGGGTTTAATAATATAAATTTAGTAACAAGTAATTTTCAAGCCCCGGGCTTCTATTTAAAATGTGGATTTACAGCTGAATTTGTAAGGATAAATAAGAAGCACCCGAATCTAACTAAAACTTTTTTTATTAAATATTTTACTGAGGAGTTACAAACTCAAGGCATCCTTTAAAAAGAATAGAAATATAATAGATTTTATATATTTAAATTTATTATATTTATGTTTCCTTGGCTTACAAATTAGCTATTAAGATAATAAACTCATGACATATCCACGTTAATTTTGTTCACACAACCTAGCTATACTAACAATATATTATTTCGCCTTCTTAATCAGTGTTTCAGCAGCTAAAACTGATTCTCTAGTTACATCTTCTCCTGATAACATACGGGCGATTTCATGCAGCTTCTCTTCGTAAGTTAATTCTTTGACATCTACGTTCGCTTTATTATTGATAATGTTTTTACTTACCAAATAGTGATTATCCGAGTATGCCGCGACTTGCGGTTGATGGGTGATTACCAGCACTTGGTGTTCGCCGGATAAAAACTTTAGCTTCTTACCTATACTGTCCGCAACTGCTCCCCCAACACCAACGTCAATTTCATCAAATATAATTGAAGGCGATGACTTAACCTTAGAAAGCGCTACTCTTAAACTCAAAAACAACCTTGAAAGCTCCCCGCCCGAGGCAATTTTATTTATATATCCGAATTCACTGCCCGGATTTGTTCTGGCTAGAAACCTTACCTTATCAATACCATGCGCTGCCCACTCATTTTCATTTGCAGTAACACTTTCTATCATAAAATCAGCATAGCCCATTTTTAGCTGCTCTAATTCAACTTTGACCGCCTTCTCTAAAATTATAGCATTCTGTTTTCTAATTATTGAAACTTGCTCGGCAATCTTAAGATATGCTAATTTGCTTTTCTCAGTATCAGCTTTAAATTCCTGATAAAATTTATTATAGTTACTTACTCGATCTAATTTTTCTTTAGTAAGTATTAGAAACTCTTCTAAACTATTCGGATCAACCCCGTATTTTCTGGCGATGTTTTTAAGATTAAATAGCCTTTCTTCAACTGAATTTAGGTTGAATTTTTCAGAAGCTATTGTGTCATAAACTTTTTCAACTTGGGCGATACCTTCATTGATTTCAATCAACCCAATTTCAAAGCTTTTTTCAGCTTCTTTAAATAAATTCGGTACTTTTGTAAGCGCCTTAATTAAATTATTTAGCTTTGCAACTATTCCGCTACCTGAGTTAGCCTCATTTAATACTAAACTAGATATATCCTGAATTTTTGCTTTTTCCCTCAAAGAATTCCTTAAATTGCTTAGATATTCTTCTTCACCGACTTTCGGATTGAGCTCGGATATTTCTTGAATAATATGAGTTAAGTAATTTCTCTCATCTTCAGCTTTTGACTTATTTCCAATAATCTCATTTAATTTATGCTCGTTCTCCTTCCATAGTTTGTAAGCAGAGCCTACTGCCTCCAATTCTCTATAATTACCGGAGAATTCGTCTAATATTAAGCGATGGTGTGAAGTATTAAACAAACCCTTTTGATCATGCTGACTTGAAATCTCGACTAACAGCTCCCCGATTGCTTCCAATGCGGCCACACTGGAAAGAATATCATTAACATAGCATTTAGTTTTACCGCTTTGTTCTAATACACGCCTCAATATTAAAGTTTCGGCTAGCTCAAAGCCTTGTGAGACTAAGTATTCTTTTATATGAGGGAATTGCTCTATATTAAACGCGGCTGAAATAACTGCATTACTGCCCTCACTCTTTATCAGTTTGGCATTCGCCCTTCTTCCTAAAGCTAAACCTAATGCATCAAGTATGATTGATTTACCTGCACCTGTCTCACCGCTTAACACGCATAATCCTTGATTAAAATCCAGGTTTAAAGAATCGATCAGAATAAAATTTTTAATTGAAAGTGAAACTAACATAAAATATTAGTTAAAATTACTTAGATCTATCTTTCTACGATTAGCAAGCTCAATAGTCAAATCTTTTGCTCGATCTGAGCTCATTAAACCAAGTATCGCTGCAAGTTTAGCTTCCTTCATCTGAGATGAAACATCGACCAATATAGGCATTTCAAGCTCATCAAATATTCTTGCCGCATCTTTTGGCTTCATGTTTTCATATATCTTAACCAAGGTAAGTATTTCCTGATTTCGCTTCTCATTATATTTATCAAGGATACTTTGAGCTTGAGTAATTAAATTTTGTAAAGCATCAATCTTTTGTTGAATACGCTTTTCGGTAACTTTTAGTACATTTTCTTTTAAGCTTATATCCTTTTCCCTTATATTAAGCTCCTCTCTTCGTTTAACCAGACTTTCCAGAACTTCTACTTCTGTAGAGGAAAACTGGTTTTGCCAATCAGCTTTATTACCGGTTTTATTGTCATCATCGCCCTGAGAACTCGGTTCTGCGGGATTCGTAGATTGCTGTTTAGTATCTTCCACATTTGAAGTCGGGCTAGATGTAGGTACATCCTTAGAAGCTACAGGCTCTTTGTTACTTGTATCTTGAGCATTCAATTCGGAAGCTGAGAAAATTTCCGGGATATGCTCAGAAACATTCATTACCTTTGAAAACACTAAGATGAATAAAAACCCGATCAAAAATGGTAAAAGTCTAAGCATTATATAATTCTCAAGTTTGTTTTATTAGTTTAATTGCATTACGCAAATCATCTTTAGTTTTTGAAGATCCGTTACTACTGATTACTTTTGAATTATTAAGTGTAAGAGGTTTCGTCATCTTACGGTCAAGTGCATTTGCAGAGGGAAACTGAGGTTTTGGTTGCCCTTGCTGAGCCACTTCATTTCTTGCTACACCTATCGCATTTTCTAATCTATCAGCTAGTTTTGCTGCAGTATTAGTCATAAATGAAAGATCGGAAATCAACTCACCCGCTTTATCAACATACTGCTGCAACTCTACAGAGGAAGTTTGTGACATTACCTTTAAATCAGCTATGCTTTTATGAGTTTTTATAATTGCTGCATCGAAAGTCTGCACTAGAATTCCTAAATCTTTTTTACTGTCTTTTAACTCAATAATTTTTTTATTTAGCCTCCAGCAAAAACCGATTGTTATTATAAGTAGTGAAATTACTGTAATATTAAGTAAAATATCCATCCCCTTACTTTTTATACCTCTCTAAATTAATGCTGTCATTTAGTTGTATAGCAAGCTTATCTCCGCTTTTGCCGGGTTGACCGGCGGAGATGATAGTTTCATTTAATTTTATATCCCAGTCAGCTCCGACCATCTTATCAAGCATTATAGTTTTACCTACTTTCAGTTCGGCAACATTTTTTAGCCCCGCAGGCATGCCGTCCAGACTTACTTTTATTGTAACCGTCGCTTTACCGATCTCGTTCTCAAAATGCCTTGTCCAATTAGGATCTTTGCTTCCTCTCTCACCTATATAAGGTTTAGACAATATTTTTTTAACCGGTTCAATTGTAGTATAAGGTAAAATAATATGAATATTACCTGAGCGAGTATCCATAGTAACTTTTAAATTAAGCACTATAGCTACATCTTCAGGCCGCACAATCATTGCAAATTTAGGATTAGTTTCAACTCTATCAAGCTGGAAATTTGCAGAAGTAACCGGATTAAATGCTAAACTTAAATCATGCAAAACTATTTCAGTTATACTTTTAACCACACTATTTTCTATTGAGGTAAAAGAACGCCCTTCGACTTTTAAAGAGGGTGGTGTTTTTCTTCCCCCGAACAATACCTCAACGAAAGCATAAATCATTGTGGAGTCAAAAGCTAATATACAAAAATTATCCCATTCTATTACTTTAAATACTGAAAACATTGAAGGTGCACCGATTCTGGACAAACAGTCTCCGAATCGCTCAGTTTTCATGCTTTCTATTTCAACATCAACGTTATCGGCTGTATAATTTCTTAAAGAAGTAGAGTTAATTCTTACAAATCTATCAAATGTAATTTCCAGCATTGGAAGTCTAATAGAAGTTTGTAAAATTTTATCTAATAATAGCTCCACTCCTTTAGCTTTATGGGAAGTAGAAGCAGGCTGGTTAACTCCTTCCCGGTTTAAGCTTTGAGATTTCTCATTTAATGCCTGTTCCCAAGTTTTATTAGAACTATTTTTTTCTGTTTCTTGGGTAATACTTTGATCGTGAGCCATAGTTTACTGAACAAATACATCTTTAAATAGGATATCATTAATCTGGGCAGGATATACAATTTTGTTAACCCTTAATAACATTTCGGTTTTCAACTTATATAGTGCTATAGAACCTTGCATATCTTCAGGTCTTAACTCTCTTAAATATATTATAAATGTATCCCTAATCTTAGGTGAATACATTTTCACCGCATCAAGATTTTTACTTCCTGTAACTTGCAGAGTTATTTTAAGTTTTAAGAATCCTTGACCTTTACCGCCGGTGTTCAAATTCATTAGTATTTCATCGAGATCGAAGTAAGCTATTTCTTTTTCAGCAGCCTTCTGCTCTAATTTTTTCTTATCTTCTTCGGTTTTTTGTTGTTTCAAATAAAATAAGATCCCCCCTCCAGTACTAAGCAGCAGAATAAGAAATACAGCTATAAATATAATTTTTTTCTTGTGGCTTTTAGGAGGTGGAGCTGAAGAGCCTTCTGCTTCGGTTTGCTCACCTTCAGCAACCCCTTCCTTATCATTTTCAAGTTGCTCTTTTTCTTCAGCTGCCATTTATTTCCCTTATGTAACAATACTTATTAACATATTCTTACACAAATAACATATTGGTTACAACTTTAAAAAAAATTATTCTAATTGATCAATAAAACTTGCGATCATATTTAGTCCTTTTTTCCAAAATCCTGAATGTGAAGCATCAAGACCGAATGGCTTTAATAGCTCCTTGTGCCGTAATGTACCCCCTGCTTGCAACATGATTATATATTTTTCCTCAAAATTTTCTATTCCGTCTAAATATGATTGGTACAGTGAATTGACTAAACAATCCCCGAATGCATATGAATAGACATAAAACGGCGAATGAATAAAATGCGATACATATGCCCAATAATATTTATATTCATCATGGAACTTAATACCTTCTCCTAAGCTTTCTTTCTGGGTTTTGAGCCAAATCTCACAAATTCTTTCCGAACTTAATTCTCCCCTTTCTCTACGCTCGTTATGTATCATGTTTTCAAATTCACAGAAGGCAATTTGCCTGACTACAGTATTTAGCATATCTTCAACTTTATTTGCGATCAGCAATTTTTTGTTACGCTCATCTTTTTCAATATCAAGTAAGTATCTAAAAGCAAGCTGCTCACCGAAGACTGAAGCAGTTTCAGCTAATGTAAGCGGAGTACCGCACATTAAAGCTCCCTGTTTATTAGAGAGTAATTGATGTATACCATGCCCGAGTTCATGTGCTAAGGTCATTACATCTCTAGTTCTACCTAAATAATTCAGCATCAGGTAAGGATGAGCGGAAGGAACTGTCGGGTGGGCAAAGGCTCCGCTTCTTTTCCCTGAACCGGTTGGCACATCTATCCAATTGTTTTCGAAAAAGTTATTAGCTACCTCCAGAATTTTCGGAGAAAAGTTAGCTAAGGAAACTTTAACTAATTCCACGGCTTCCTGCCAGGAATATACTTTATCCGTTTTGCCGGGGAGAGGGGCATTCCTGTCCCAATAATCCAAGCTTTCCACTCCGAACCATTTGGCTTTTAGCTTATAATATCTATGGGAGAGCTTAGGATAATAGGATTTAACCGTATCAATAAGTGCTTGAACCGTTTCATCCTCAATATAATTAGAAAGGTTACGTGAAGAGATTGGCTTAGAGAACTTCCTTAAAGTATCAATAGTCTGTTTTTCTTTAGCTAAAGTATTAGTAATTAAACTAAATAACTTGGTGTTTTTACCCAGTACTTCTCCCAAAGATTTTGCAGCTATTTTTCTCGTTTCACTATCCGGTTCGGAAAGTTTGTGTAAGATTTCACTACAAGTCAGTTGTTCTTCTTTGAAAGGGAATCTTAAATCAACCATAGTCTCATCAAACAAACGGCTCCAAGCTTGCCCACCGGTAACAGAAGTATGATGTAATATTTCTTCCTCTTTATCAGATAACTGATGTTTTTTAAAAACTCTTAAATCTCTAAACCAAGGTTTATATCCGGCTAACTTTTCATTCTTCAGCAGATTATCCAAGTGTTTATCTTCCAGCTGATTGATTTGCAAGGTAAAGAAAATTAAAGCAGCAGAAAGTTGAGTAAGTTGCTCCTGCATATTTTGAAAAAAAGCAGCCTTCTCGGGATTGGCCATATCAGTTGTATAGTAAAGAAAAGCAAAACTCCCTATCTTACCCATCAGATCACTAATGTTCTCATATTTAATTATAGCTGCATAAAATTCCTCTCCCGAAAGTTCGGCAATTTTGTTTTGGTATTCCTCAGCAAACTTTTGAATATCAGACTCCAGTCTGCTTAGGTCATCGGCTAAAGCCTTATCCTTCGGGCTTTGATAGAGGTCTTTCAGATCCCATTTCGGCATAAATCCAAGTTTGTTATTTTCTTCTATTTGTATATTATTCATGGAATCCTCTTTTTAATTTGCTGTTTTTGTTATAAGGTATAGTTGAGTTATAACCGATTTCAACTGAAACAATGCTACTGAGATACTTTTTTGCCTTCTTTTCGCTCTTACTTATTACTTCATGCGGCTTTCATCCTGTATACAGTGATAATAACTTTGGCAAACAATTAAGTGGAATAAAAGTGGGGAGTATCAGTTACGAGAGTAAAATTCCTACCCGTGAATCCATTGCACTAACTTCGGCGCTTGAGCACGAATTTAACTGGTCTTATACCGATTCTCCGAAAAACTATACTCTCGATCTTTCCTATGTAATTTCGATTGAAGGCGTCGCAATCCAAAGCAATGCTCTTGCAACCAGAAACAATTTAAGAGTTACCTTAAATTATGCACTCACTGATAATAACAGCGGTAAAGTTATTGAACGCAACACCTTAATCGGGGTAGAAAGTTTTGATATTCAATCTTCCCCTTATTCTAACTATGTTTCTAAAGAGGAAACGGCAGTGAAGGTGATGAAATCTTTGGCTACCGAGCTAAAATTAAGGCTTACCGGGTTGGTTGGGAATAATATAAAATCATAAGATAGTTAGTAGGAAAGAACTATCCTATCTAGTCATTTCCTCATCAAAAACCAATAAGCGTATGCAACCGTCATTGATGAGATAACAAGAATAATAGTGTAAAAAATATATATCTTATAATAATTTCCTAAAAGCCACTTAGCTATTATAAGACCAATAACGGAAGCTAAAAACAGCAAGCGCTGTAATGTAAGGAGCTTGTAGCGTCTCAGTATCCAATATAACGGCATACCAATACATAACAACCCTACATATGCAAAAATGACACCAATAAAACTTCCAGATATCATAACTCGCATTATAAAATACACTTCACTTAAAAAGCTTTCATACGAAAATTTTACATAGCAGATGAAACAAGAATATATACCTAGAACCAGCGCTAAAGGAATAATAGAAAGCGGTGCAACCAGAAACGCTACGATCTTTTTTCTTAAGCTGCTTATTCTATTTTCTCTCATAATTTATCAGTAAAGAGAACTATACTCCCGTTGAACCGAAGCCGCCAGCACCTCTTTCGGTCTCAGGTAGTTCTTCGACTATATTCCAATTAACTTTAGAATATTTAGCTATAACCATTTGGGCTATTCTCATCCCCCTAGTGATCACAAAATCTTTATCACTTAAGTTAATAAGTATAGCGCAAATTTCTCCTCTATAATCCGCATCAATTGTTCCGGGAGCATTAGCAACAGTTATACCGCTCTTCAGTGCAAGGCCTGATCTTGGCCTAACTTGTGCTTCATAACCTTCGGATAAAGCGATTGCAATACCGGTCGGGATTGCTTTTCTTTCCAAAGGCTTTAGAGTTATATCCTCTTCAATGGCTGCCGTTAAATCCATTCCTGCACTATTTATCGTTGCATAGGAAGGAATCGGTAATTCATTTAGATTTGAGAGTTTCTTAATTAAGATATTTTCAATCGACATAATACTTTACCCTATAAAAGTAGGTTGCTTTTCAGTTTTTTTGGAATTTATTTGAGGAATTATATCCTCAGATTTATTATTGTCATCTTCTTTTAGGATTTCATTGTTGTTTGGCCTGCTTTTAACTGGTTTTTCATTTTCTTCTTTCATATTTAATATCTTTTCTAAAACGACCTCATTTGACCAATCTAACGGACGCTTATATGAAGCAATAATATATCCGCCCTTATTAATTAAGAATGAACTCGGCAACGAGTGTACACCTAATTCTCCCATTATCTCTTTTTTAGGATCAAGAAAAAAATCTATATTTTCAATATTCCTTTGTTTTAAAAATATTTGCAGTTGCTGGGGAGATTTAAAGTCAATTGTGATCGGAAGGATTACTATATCATCAACCTCTCTATACTTTAATTCTCTCGCGAGCTGATCAAGCTTAGTTAACTCATTAATACAATCGGTGCACCAGCTTGCCCATAAATATAATACAATAAATTTATTTTTAAATTCTTTTAAGAGATGGGCGCTTCCGTCTTTATTGAATATCTTAGCTCTGGGTACTTTTATTTTGTGCTTTAATATCCCCGCCTCAAACATTTTATTTACTTCTATGCTCTTCTTGCTTTTATGTATGTCTATTGGAGATGCTTTTGCAACACTTATACAATTAAATCCAAATTCTATAGCAAAAATAAGGGTGCAAACAAAAAAAAACGTTGATATATACAAAAAATTTGTTACAAATCTTAAAAGAAGTTTTTTTAAAATTTTGTTAAACATTTGATAACTTATTTAACCCGATAAAAATTAGTATTATGACAGCACGCAAACTCAATAAACAAGAATTAACTCCGGATGTTGCAAATAGCAATGATAATTTAACATCCTCTATTTCACAAGTAGAAGGAGCTGTGAATCCTCTTTGGGGTGGCTTCTTTAACAATAGTACCAATGAACTTACCAGAAAAATGCTAAGCTCATTGAATATTGATAAAAGGCTTTATGCGGTAGCTATTGAATCTACTAAAGCTCAGCTTAGAATGCATGTGAAAAGAGAAATTATTGCAGATCAGGATGGTAAGAAGCTGATTGAAGGCTTAGATATCATTAAAAAAGAGATATCTGAAGGCAAGTTCAATTTTGATAATACTCAAAATGATATTTATGATAATATTGAAAGAAGATTAGCTGAACTTTGCGGTGGTGCCGTTGAAAGCTTATATATCGCCAGATCTAAAAATGATCAGATTTCAGGCGATTTGAAGCTATGGGTCAGAGATGCATATGATAGCCTTGATAGCGGTCTACTAAACCTACAAGCTGCATTAATTGACAAGGCGGAAGAAAACGTTAAAACATTGATGCCTGGTTATACCAACATGCAAGTTGAACAACCTATATCTTTAGGACATCACCTGATGGCATATGTTGAAATGCTCGGTCGTGATAGGGGTAGAATTAAAGATGCAAGAGCAAGGTTGAATACTTCACCTTACGGTTCTAATTCATTAGCCGGATCCGCTTTCTATATTAACCGTGAGATGGTAGGAAGAATACTCGGCTTTGATAAAGCTGCGCCGAACTCTATTGATTCA
The DNA here is from genome assembly GCF_000815465.1 of Candidatus Jidaibacter acanthamoeba. Classification (NCBI taxonomy): domain Bacteria; kingdom Pseudomonadati; phylum Pseudomonadota; class Alphaproteobacteria; order Rickettsiales; family Candidatus Midichloriaceae; genus Candidatus Jidaibacter; species Candidatus Jidaibacter acanthamoebae. Next base: position 69,949 of record NZ_JSWE01000036.1, read on the forward strand.
GTAACTGATAGAGATTATGTAGTTGAGTTTTTATCTTTTGCTTCTATTTGTTCCATGCATTTATCAAGAATTGCAGAAGACCTGATATTCTGGCATAGCCCTAATAATAATTTCATCTCATTTTCAAACGCGTTTGTAGTACAAAGTTCTATAACTCCTTTCAAGAGGGATCCGAAAATTATTGAATTGGTTAGAGGTAGAACCGGGAAAGTTTATGGTGCATTAGTAAATATTTTAACTACGCTAAAAGGCCTTTCAGTCGGCTTCTCGGAAGATTTACAGGAAGCTGCGGAACCGGTATTTGAAACTTATGATACCTTATTAAATAACATAAATGTTATGGCTGCATTATCTGCTGACTTTATTGTAAACAGAAAAGAAATGAAAGAAGCTGCTCAATATGGTTATTCTACGGCTCCGGACTTAGTTAACTGGTTAATTATTAATACCGGCATGAAGCCGAAGAAAGCTATTAACACAACTCAAAAAATTGTTAATTTAGCAATTCAAAAAGAATCTAAGCTTTCTTTACTTGAATTAAATGAACTTCAAGCAATTGAGCCGAAAATCAATGATGATATCTATAGTGTATTAATTGCATCAAGAGCAGTAATCAGCAGAAGAACTACCGCCGGAACCAACCCGGTACAGGTTAGAAAAGCTATAAGATCTGCAAGAAGAAGATATTTATAATAATTAATAGGAGAGGGCAAAATGATTAAGAAAACTTTACTTTCTATTATGCTATCTTTAGCACTATGTTCTTGTGGTATTAAGGGAGATTTATCTTTGCCCGATGAGGAAGGTGTTTATATTCCTCCGCAAGATAATAAATAAATCCCACTATACAAGATACCGAGTATTATAAGAACTCTTTTTGTACTACCTGCAAAAAGAGTTCTTTTAATGGCCTGGTCAAATATGCTTTTGTATAAAGCAATTGCTAACTTTAAATATTTAAAGTTATAAATGTAAGCGTTATTAGCGAAATAATAGAACTTAGAGCTACTATCATTTTAATCTTTTCCTGCTCAATAGAAAATTGCTTAGCAATCAAGTAAACAACGAAAGCCGTTGGCGCAGAAGCAGTAATTATTAGTGAATAAAACCAATACCTATCTAGATGGAATACATAGCACCCTACCAAAAAGGCAGCTATAGGATGTAAAATATTTTTTGTAAATATAATAAATATTAGCTCTTTTTTTAAGACATACTTAGATATTTTTACACTGCCAAGGCTTAACCCAAAAGTAAATAATGCCATACCGGAAGCACCGTTTCCTAGATTTCTTGTAATATCGGTTAGTGATGTGATATTAGGCTGTAATTGAAAGTAATTTAATAGCAAAGCAATAATCGGCATTGCAACTAATGGACTTGAAAGGGAAGCAAATATCCTCTTCGAAACTGATTTTTCGTGGTGGTTTAATAAGCTTAACAGAGTTACAAAAATAGTTTGAATAATAATTACTTGGATTAGGTTACCTAATATAGCAGCACTTGGATCATTAAATAAAAATGTAATAACGGGAATAGAATAAATAGCAGCATTAACATATCCGGAAGCAAGTATTTTCATAGTTATTTGAGAAACGGAGTTATTATGAAAGTAGCATGCAGCTACCAACGCCATGGCTAAAAAGGAGAGTAAATAACTATAAATATAATCAGGATATAAAAAAACTGAAAGATCATATTTTAAGACAGCCGTAAATAAATAGCACGGGATACCGACTTTAAATAGAAACAATTCAAAGCCTTCTATTTGGCTATGATTAAAAACTTTTCTTTTTTCACAGATCACCCCTAAAGCAATAATTACAAAAATAATTACTAAGTTTTGAACTAAGATCATAAATTAACCTATCTGAAATGATATTATGATGAGGAATTTCTAAGTATTCGCTTCCTCAATTTTTCCCTGCACCTTAATCCAATCAGCTTCTATAACTTCCATTTCTTTTAAAACCAAAGAAAGTGACTTATTCAAATTTTCAATTTTGCTATACTCACCTTTAGTTGAATAATCTGCAATCTCGCTTTCAATAAGTTCTTTTTTGTTGGTGAGCTCCGCTATTTTTTTCTCTAATTGTTTAGATTCTTTATCTAACTTAGAAAGTTCTGTTTTATTATGATTTGATTTATTTTTATTTTGAGATTTTTGCTTAGTACCAGAACGTTCTTTTTTGCGTTGCATGATAACCAAATCACGATACGCGGCTATATCTTCCTCATAAGGTTTGCAGGTGCCGTTTGCCACCAACCATAGTCTATCAGCAACCGCGCCTACCAAATGCGGATCATGGCTAACCAGAATTACTGCGCCCGTATAGTTATTCAGTGCCTGGGTTAAAGCTTCGCGGGCTTCTATATCAAGATGGTTAGTCGGTTCATCCAGCAACATTATATGAGGAGCATCAAAGCTCATAAGTGATAATAAAAGCCTTGCTTTCTCACCGCCTGAAAGCTCTTCCACCTTAGTATCCGATTTAAACTTGTCAAAACCAAATTTTCCTAAGGCTGCCCGAACTTTAGCTTCAGCTTGATCTTGCATTTCTCTACGCATCAGTTCATATGGAGTTTGTGTTATATCCAGCTCCTCTGCCTGGTGTTGCGAGAAATAGCCGATTTTTAACTTACTTGGTTTCTTTACCTCTCCGCTTAAGGGTGTAAGACGACCGGATAATAATTTCACCAGGGTGGATTTACCGTTACCATTTGCTCCAAGCAACGCAATACGGTCATCCATATCTATATTAAGGCTCAAATTACGCAGTACCGGCACATTTTCATAACCGACATCAACATTATCCAATACGATCATAGGAGAATATAACTGCTCAGGCTCAGGGAATATAAAAGGCTTTGTGCGTTCAGCAATTACCGCATCAACAATATCCATTTTCTCAATGGCTTTTAACCGGCTTTGCGCCTGTTTAGCTTTACTTGCCTTGGCACGAAAACGCTCGACAAATTTCATCATTTTATTTTTTTGTGCCTGTTGCTTTTCATGTATAGCTTGTTGGCTGATTAATTTTTCTGCACGTCTACGTTCGAATTGATCATAATTTCCGGTATAATTTTCTAGCCCTAAATTATTAAGATGAACTATATGGGTTACGGTTTTATTTAAAATATCTCTGTCGTGACTAATTATAATTAAGGTTTTTTCATAACGCATAAGGTAATTTTCAAGCCATACCATGGCTTCAAAATCCAGATGGTTAGTCGGTTCATCAAGCATTAAAAGATCAGGATTACGAAATAATGCCGCAGCAAGCGCAACCCGCATACGCCATCCCCCGGAAAACTTTGATATAGCGCTATTTTGCGCTTCTTCGTCGAAACCAAGTCCGGAAAGTATACTTGCCGCCCTTGCAGGCGCTTCATAAGCTCTTATTTCTTCTAATCGGGTATATATGTATCCGATACGATCGGGATCCTCCGTAGTCTCCGCTTCCTTTAAAAGACTATCTCTTTCCGTATCCGCTGCAAGCACTACATCTATAAGTTTAGTATCATCATGAGGCAAATCCTGCCTTACCATACCGACAGAAATGTTTCTTACCAGTGCTATTTCTCCGGAATCGGGAAGCAGTTCTCCGCAAATAAGTTTGAGTAAAGTAGATTTTCCTGTACCGTTGGCTCCGACTAGCCCGATTCTTTGGCCGATGGAAACTTGCAGTGAGGCATTGTTAAATATCATCCTTCCAGCAATTAGATAGGTAAGATTTGTTACTGAAAGCATATATTGTAACTTATAATAATTTATGTAAATTTGGGCTTAATATTACATAAATTTGCTTCAAGAACAATCTCTAATATTTTTTATATATTTACAGGTAAAAAGAAAAGTACTCAGCTAATATTAAAATTTTATTTTTCCTATCCATATTGCAAGTAAGACTAAGAGCCCGTATTGCAGATTAGATCTGAATTTTTTGCCTGCATCGTTCGGGTCATGTATATCCACAGTTTCCGCTTGCCAATAGAGATGATAAGTCGCAAGCCCCATGAGTATATAAAAGCCCCAGTTCATATGAGTGTTCAATCCGACTATAAATAAGCATATGGCAGCAATTCTATATAAAACCCAAATTACTTGGCTAGCAGCATCACCAAGCTTAATTGCAAGTGATTTCACACCGACTTCAAGATCATCTTTTTTATCTTGAAGGGCATAAATAGTATCATAAGCAACCGTCCAGGATACGGCGGAAATATAAACTAATAGGGGTATTAAAGAGAAGGTGGGCGAAACAGCCGCCCATGCCATAATCACCCCTAAATTAAACACGAAACCTAGAAACACTTGAGGATAATAAGTATACCTTTTTAAAAAGGGATAAATAACTATAGGAATTATACTCACAATCCCAATAAAAACTGCTGCTTTGGGTAAAAACATGAGTAAAAAGAAAGCAATTGCAAGTAGCATACAGAGGAGTATATATGCTTCTTTTAAAGAAACCTCATTACTTGCAAGCGGCCTAGTTTTAGTACGTTCAATCTTGGCATCAAAATTTTTATCCACAATATCATTAATTATACAACCTGCACTTCTAGTCACCATTGCACCGAAAGCAAATAATAGTGAAAATATTATTTTTTGTAAAAAACTACTGGTTGCGAATCCGATTGACCATAAGCAAGGCAACATTAAGAGCAAAGACCCTACAGGCTTATCTAGACGCATTAACCTCGCATATTTATTGCCGCCGATAAATTTTTGTAATGCTTTAAGGCACTCAAAATCTAAATTTGCAAACTTTATCAGTCCTTCCGATAAAGCGCTATTAATACTACTTATCTTGTTTTGCTTTTTCATCGCCAGGCAATATATATTCGGTTCCTTCCCACGGGCTTAAAAAATCAAAGCTTCTAAATTCTTGAGTAAGCTTGACCGGCTCATATACCACCCTTTTCTTTTCAATGTCATACCTGACCTCAACATGCCCAGTAAGCGGAAAATCCTTTCTCATCGGATGCCCTTCAAAATTATAATCAGTCAGGATTCTTCTTAAATCATTGTTATTGGAAAAGAAAACTCCATATAAATCCCAAGCTTCTCTCTCAAACCAACCTGCACAGCTAAATACCGGAGTAGCACTGGGAATAATAGTTTCCTCATCCGCAAAAACTTTTAATCTTATTCTCATATTATATTTTAAGCTAAGCAGATTATAAACAACTTCAAATCTCTTTTCTCTCTGCGGATAGTCCACCCCGCAAATATCAACTAACATACTAAATAAACATTTCTTATCATCACGCAGAAACTTTAAAAACCGCTCTATAGCTTTTGCTTCAAGCTCAACGATTAATTCATCATTATTGATTAAGACCTGTGTAATATCAGCCTTGCGTTTAGAATTTAGTAAATATTCCTTTAGTTCTTCCAGCTTTTGCATAAAGTTCTCTTGTTTACTATACTTATAAACATAACAAAATCATTTAAGAACTGCAAGCTAGTGCTTGAGAAAAACAAATGAAAGCTTATTATATAGTACTGAATAACAATTTAATGATAAAATTATGGCAGGTCATTCAAAATTTAAAAATATTATGCACCGTAAGGGAGCGCAAGATAATAAAAGAGCTAAGATGTTTACTAAGCTGGTAAGAGAAATTTATGTAGCGGCAAAATCCGGGCTGCCTGATCCTGATTCCAACTCGAGATTAAGAGCTGCGATAAATGCCGCACGAACGGCTAATATGCCTAAAGACAAAATAGAAAATGCCATTTCCAAAGCGACTAATCCCGGAGATGTAGATAATTTTGAAGAAATCAGATATGAAGGTTACGGCTCAGGCGGTGTAGCTATAATAGTGGAAGCGTTAACCGACAACCGAAACCGTACTGCCTCCGATGTGAGGTCAGCTTTTACCAAACATGGCGGAACTTTAGGCGAAACGGGAAGCGTAGGCTTTATGTTCAGTAAAGTAGGCGTTATAACCTATCCGGCAAGCAAAGGTTCAGCAGAAGTATTTTTAGACGCAGCAATCGAGGCCGGAGCTAATGATTCTATTTCCGATGAAGAAACCCATGAAATTATTTGTGATCCGGAAAATTTTAACGAGATTAGAGATAAATTTGAACATAAATTCGGAGCTTATCTTTCGGCCGAGATTACTTGGAAGCCACATAACACTATAATGTTAAATGAAGAAAATGCTGAAAAAATTATTAAAATGGTAGATGCGTTAGAAGATAATGATGATGTACAAAGCGTAGTGGGAAATTTTGAATTTCCGGAAACAATTTTGAATAAGTTAAAAAATGAAGACTAAAATAATCGGGCTTGACCCGGGCTTGAATTGTACGGGTTGGGGAATAATTGAAATATGGGGTAGTAATTTAGGCTATATTGCTTCGGGGGTAATTAAAACTAAGAGCACCAATTACCTTTCTTCCCGGCTGGCTTCAATATTTGTGACTTTAAATGATATATTGGAGGAATTTGCTCCTAATGCCGCGGCGATTGAAGAAACTTATGTGAATTCGAATTTCGGGTCGTCATTAAAACTTGCTCATGCAAGGGCAGCTGCTATGCTAAGTTTAGAAACAAAAGGGCTCCCTCCGGCATCTTATCAGGCAAAGCAAGTGAAAAAAGCAGTAGTAGGATACGGCGGAGCTGATAAATTACAAATGATCAGAATGATTAACTTACTCCTTCCTACTGCAAAACTACAAAAAGCCGATGCTGCCGATGCAATTGCAATTGCGATTTGCCATTCAAGTTATCACAATTTTAAAGCGTTATAAAAAGGATTTTTAAAGATGCTAAAAGACAAGACTTTTCTGATCGGCTTAGGTGTTTTAGTGTTACTATACCTATCTTATTTAATAAAAGGCATAATGCTGCCTTTTGTTATGGCTTTAGTTTTTGCATATCTACTGGACCCGTTTGTGAGAAAATTGAGATATTTTAAAATTTCAAGAACTATGGGAACTATATTTGTGACTTTGGTTTTCTTTATCATAGTCGGCTTCATTTTAATGATGATAGTACCTATGATGTATAACCAAATTTATAAACTCACAGATTTTTTACTAAAATATAAAAGCTCATTAAATAACCAAATAGTACCTACACTAATTTATAAAATAAAAGGAATCCCTCCCGAATATACGAGTAGAATAGAACAAGGGTTAAGCGATGCGTCAGGGTATATAGTCACCTTTACTACTAACCTGTTAAAAGAAATTTTTCATTCGGGCGCTGCGGCAGTAAATACCATTTCTTTAACATTACTTACCCCGATTATAACCTTTTATGTGCTAAGAGATTGGGAAAAAATTCCGCGCACGGTTAAAACTTTTGTTCCTAAACGTTTTTATAATTCGGCTAACCGACTATTTAAAGAACTTGATATAACTCTTTCAGGATACTTGAGGGGGCAAACTTACGTATGCCTAATTTTGGGGTGTTACTACGCAACCGCATTAAGTATAATGGGGCTTGAATCAGGGCTATCGCTTGGTATTTTAACCGGTATGTTCAGTTTTATACCTTTTGTAGGGATATTATTCGGAACAACCCTTGCAGTTATTACTGCGGCCTTGCAATTTCAAAGTTTAAGCCATGTGATCGGGGTAATTGCAATATTCGTCTCAGGGCAAATTATGGAAGGTAGTTTTATTACTCCAAAATTAATAGGTGATAAAGTCGGGCTCCACCCGGTTTGGATTATTTTCGGCCTTCTTGCACTGGGAGCATTATTCGGATTTATTGGAGTTCTTGTCGCTGTACCCTTGACTGCAATTGTAGGAGTAGTTATAAGATTTGCAATTACAAAATATAAACAAAGTAAATTTTATAATAGTTTATTATAATAGTATATAAAGGAGTATTATGGCAGTTGGCGGAATAGCTTCAGACGTTTTAAAACAATTTATTGAAAGAATTGAAAGGCTGGAGCAGGAAAAAAGAGAAATATCCGAAAATATTAAAGACTTATTTGCCGAAGCAAAATCTGGTGGGTTTGAGCCAAAGATCATGAAGCAAGTAATCAGAGCACGTAAAATGAAAAAGGAAGAACTGGCTGAAGAAGATGCACTGCTTGAAACATATAAGCGGGCTATCGGCTTAATTATTGAATAATACTTACTATATAGATAATCTGCTATTATTTCCCGCATAAACCGATACAATGAGCGAGGAGTGCAGTGTAGATTTATCTACATAAATGACGAGCAAATCAGTAGCATTTAAAATGGAAAATAGTATAAAGCTTAGTGCCAGGGTCTTAACTTATGCACTGAGCCGCTGTAGGTTGTTTTTATATTATTTTCAGTTAACCATATTGCAAGATTACCGCCCCTTTTAAGCTCCAGCAAACCTATTGATTTAGTCCTCAGGTCACATTTTACAGACTCTTCACTAAGGTTTATAATTAAGTCCAGGTTAACTGAGCTACAGTTTATATTGCCTTTAGAATAGATAAATATATTTTTACCGTGCTTGTTATATAAACATGAGCCTAAAGTACATGTCGGGATTTGTAGTTGCTTCAGGGTCTTTATCTCCTTTTGCATGTATGCCTGTTTCCATGCTTCACGGGTAAACTTTGCTCCGCCTCTGGAAGAAAAAATTAATTCATTTCCTATCCTAACTGCAAATATTTTCCCGTTATTTTCAATAAGTATATCCGGATCAAGGTAAGGATTTTTAGTAAATAGACCGATTAAGAGGGGAATAATAAATATAAACCTCAAGTGAGTTACTGAAACAAATAAACCTATGCTACCCAGATATATCAGAAATATACCTATATTGGAAAAACTCGGGATACTAAAAGAGGAATACGGAAGCGCACTTATTATACTTGCTACCTTAAAGATTAAGCTAACCCCATATCCCATTACGGCGATAGGAATCTGTTCTGCTCCCAAAGGCATGAGAATTAAAGATAATAATCCGAAAGGCATTACCCAAAAATCATTAATTGGTATAGCAATTAAATTAGTTAAAACACTATAAGGCGAAAACTGATTAAAGTGATAAATGATGAAAGGCGCGGTAGCGAGACCGGCAATAAGAGTTGAAAATATAATTGATATAAAATAATTAAATAATTTTATATACTTCTTATCACTATTTTTAATTAGAAACTTATTGAAAAACCCAAAACTTGAAATGAGCGCGAGGGAAGCAACAAACGACATTTGCAAACTTGGGCTCAGCACCTCTTCAGGAGTTATCACTAAAATAATAATTGCTGCAATTGCCACAGCTCTAAGCGCTGAGGAATTATGATCCGAAATTATTGCAAGCAGTATTATACTCGACATTATATAAGCTCTCTGGGCGGAGACAGGTGCTAAAGTTAGCAGCAAATATAAAGTGCTTCCTATTAGAGCTACAACTGCGGCCGCTTTTTTAGCATCTACTCTAAGCGCAAGATATTCCGACCTAATTATTAAAAAACGAATACTGATGAAAAGTATAGCAACCACTACTACCATATGCATTCCAGAAATAGCCAATAGGTGAGCTATACCTGAAACCCTGACGATATCATAATCAGCTTTTGATATAGAGCTGGAATCCCCAACCAATATACCGTTTGCAATCCCTGCCATCGGCTCGGAAAGGTTTGCTTTAACTCTTTCAATAACCTTATTTCTAAGATTAACAAAAAAGTTTCCTAAACTGCTTTCGGATTTTTCTACTACTCTTATTTTATTTACTGCGTAGCCTATAGCACTTAAATTCTTAAAATAAGCATACCTGGAAAAGTCATACCCATGCGGGGTAACCGGCTTTGGGGGCGGAAGCAGAACTGCCGCCAGTTTAACCGTATCACCTATACTTAGTCCTTCGCATTTTGTTCTTATACTCAGTCTAACATTATTAAGTCGGTTAATATTTTTATTATATATTTTTACGTCTCTTAATAATATTCTCTTCCCTACTTGCATATGCTGGATTTGAGCAACTTTACCCTTTACCCAAACTTTTCCCGTTTCTTTTTCTAAAGTTTTCGTATCTGCAGAATAAGTTCTAAGTGAAGCTGAACTGAACCCGAGCGCGATACAAAACATTAGCAGCGAAACTTTAAATAGATTAAACTTTTTAAAAAAAGATATAACAAGTATTATAAATAAGATCCCGCTAAGCACAAAACTAAAATATAAAGACGGTTCTATAGGCAGTATAAAATAAATTAAAATACCGAAACTTAAAAATACCGGAATCCAAGCAAAATAGTTTTCAAATTCTTTTTGAAGATATTCTTTTAATTTTCCCGTCACTTATTTAATATAAAGCTATTTTCAGCTAATTATTAACTCGTTTAGAAATTAAGTTCCAGGCATATTTTTTATAACTTTTTGCAGCTTTTTGAAATAAATACCAATCACTTCTCAAATAATCATCTTTCCACCGGTACCCCTTAGCGGTTTTAAGGTATGCTGAATTCTTCCATAATTTTTTATTATATAATATTATTCTTCTGTTAGAGTATTTTAGCGCTAAATTCTGATAGTTATTAATTCGCTCTCTATAACTATATTGCCCTATCTCTCCGATGGCTTGCTCCAAATCCGAACTAAGTTCTCTTAGCTCCTGCTCTATCGCACGTCTTGAAGATAAAAGATTGCTGTATTCTAAAAACAGCTCTTTTGCAGCAGCAATGAACTTTTTTTTATTATTAACTTCAGAAACTTTTAACCTATCATCATGCCAAATTAGATCTATCCTATCTGGTTTATTAAAATAATCAGCATGGCCTAGGTTAGGAATTAATGAGTTTAATAGGTTATTTCCGCTGTTGAAATCACTGTAAGTACCAACAAAATTAGCATGTGCCCAAGTATCAGCAAAAGCATGTGAAGCAACTCCTATTTGGTAAAGATCTTGGGAATCAAGAGAAACTCTTAGTATTTTGCGAGCGAGGAAACTACCCGGAGTGGTTGCAAGCAGATGTTTTGCATTATCTTTTCTTAAACCGGCAGCTTCTATAAATTCTCCGGGAATAAAATGAAAGCATAAATAAGTTTGAGTTAGTTTATTTTGGTTTATAAATGGAATATAACTTTGTGTTAAAACAGAGTTGAAAGGCTGGTTTTCTTTATTATAAACCACTATTTCTTCAGTATTATCATCAACAAATTGTGCACTATAAGCAATTTTATAAGCTTGATTTAAATTAAATCCTGCTTTCACGGCAATTAAATAATTAATATAGTAGTGAAATTCAATATCCATAAATATATCTGAAAAAGGGTAAGAAATGCTATCTTACCCTTTAAGCTTATATCTACGGAAGCCCCTTTAACCTTTTAATTTTTGAACTAGTAAATCATTTACGATCGACGGATTGAATTTACCTTGAGACAGCTTCATCACTTGTCCGACAAAGAAGCCGAACAGTTTATCTTTGCCGCTTCTGTACTCATTAACCTTATCTTGATTCTCAGTAAGCACTTGTTCGATTAATTGCTCAATGGCTTTAGTATCGGAAACTTGTACCAAGCCTTCCCTTTCAACAATTGCTTTAGGCTCGTCACCTGTTTCAAACATAATGTCAAAAACTTGTTTAGCAATTTTCCCTGAAATAGTGCCGTCTTTTATTAGTTTAACCAGATCCCCGACCTGCTTAGCTTTAATTGGTGATTGCTCGATTTCAAGGCCGGCTTTATTTAATCTGCCGAACAGCTCTGCGGTAATCCAGTTAGCTACAAGCTTCGCATCGGCATTCTGTGCTGCTTCTTCAAAATATTTTGCTACCACCTGATCAGCTACTATCACCCCTGCATCATATGTAGACAACCCCATCTGCTTGATATATCGCTCTTTTTTCTGATCAGGAAGCTCAGGTAAGCTCTTTCTGATATTTTCAATATATTCATCTGTTAAAGTAAGAGGTAAAAGATCAGGGTCAGGGAAATAACGATAATCCTGAGCATCTTCTTTACTTCTCATTGATCTTGTCTCATTAAGCAAAGCATCAAATAATCTGGTTTCCTGATCAACTGTTCCACCGCCTTCAATTAAATCGACTTGCCTTGCCGCTTCGAATTCAATTGCTCTTATAATATTTTTTATTGAATTAACATTTTTTATTTCCGCTCGCGTACCGTATTCCTTAGCACCTACTCTTCTTACGGAAACGTTAGCATCACATCTTAAAGAGCCTTTTTCCATATCACCATCACATGTTTCAAGATAACGAAGTATTGAACGGAGCTTTTTCATAAATTCACCTGCTTCTTCACTACTTCTGATATCAGGCTCGGTTACTATCTCCATTAAGGCAATACCTGAACGGTTGAGGTCAATATAAGTTTCGGTCGGGCTTTGATCATGAATACTTTTACCGGCATCCTGCTCAAGGTGGATTCTAGTGATCCCTACTTCTTTCACCGTACCGTCCGGCATATCCACATGCACTACACCTTTGCCTACGATCGGGTCTTTGAATTGTGATATCTGATAACCTTGCGGAAGATCAGGATAAAAATAATTCTTTCGATCAAATACTGAAAACTTATTGATTTGCGCACCGAGTCCTAACCCGGTTCTAACTGCCTGCTCAATACATTTTTCATTAATTACGGGCAACATCCCGGGCATAGCGGCATCTACAAATGAAACCTGGGTATTCGGCTCAGCTCCGAATTCAGTTGAACTTCCGGAAAATAATTTAGAATTAGAACTTACCTGGGCATGGATTTCAAGACCAATTACCAGTTCCCAATCACCGGTTACACCTTTAATAATTTGAGCTGCCATATTTTTTTATAATTCAATCAATAATTTATGCAGGAAAAATTAACATTTTTCCAACAATTGATCAAGCAACAGTTATTTTAAGCCTACTAACCTTATTACATTCTTGCAGAGTATTGCTCAAATCCTCTTCTCTCTTGAGCAAGCTGCTGAACATATGAAGGCAGGTGCTTACTATATAGTGAGATTTGTGAATTTTCACTTGAAGCTTGAGGTTTTTTTTCACCTTCAATTTTAACTATTAACTCTCTATATTCTTTTAATTGGTTATTTTGGCTGAAGAAATTTTGTACAACGTCGAGCAATTTGCCGTTATGATGTTTATCCAACAAATCATTTAATTCAAGAACAGCCTTAGCAGGGCGCAGAACTTTTCCTTCCTCATTTATACAAAGGTAATCATCTCTATTATATATGAAGCTTACAATTGCACGAGCATAGATATAAATATATTTATTTCCTTCACTAACAAAGTTTTTGAAATTCTCGTAAATCTCTCTCCTTAAATCTAAAACATCATATAACCTTTTAACAAACTCAAAGTATATTGACGGATTTATACAGGCTTTGATAATTTCGGTTGCTTGTTCATTTTTCAAGTAGAGTGCAGGGTTGAGTTGAAATATATCAAGCAGGGACTCCGCACACTCTGAAAAATAATCTCTCTTATCTTTAGCAGGCTTATCATATATTTTGAAAACAACCTTCTCAAGATTTTTATAATAATTAATAGAAACGGGAGCAGCCGACTCAATTTTTAAATCTCGATTGTTAAGAACTTGTAAATTTTTCATAAGTTTAAAAAGTATTAAACAGCTTTTAATGCGATTAATATGGCTTTGTACTAATTTAGCACAAAAATCTTTTCCTTCTTCTGTTAAGTACTTATTTACTTTCTCTAAAATTTTTATACTAGCGGCGCCTCTATTATTAAAGTTTGTGTTAAGGTTGCTTATTACTGAAATTATACTTAATGAGAATGAATTAATATAAGGAGTTATTATATCATTATTAGTAATAGTTTTGCTAACATAAAAAATTTTTAAAATACTTGAATACAATGAGCTGATTTCCATATCCGCATGTATTATATGCCCCTGAAACCCTTGATTTACAATATCCCTAAGAATATCTAATTTTAAACGAACTTTAGAATACAATTCATTATTTACATAAGAGCGTATAAAGCGTTCGGCAATTAAATCATCTTCAAGAATTTCTATATGTAGTAACAACACCTGCACAAAATTATATACTATAGATACTATATGTTTTTCAATTTCCACTCTATTCTGAAGATGCAGTCTATAAGTTTTACTAATTTCTTCAAGCCGCTCAACATATCTGTCAGCTGTATTATTATATATTATTCCGTCGTCCCATAAACGGGAAGCTATATTACTTTTCATGGTATTATAATATTTTATAAGTTGTTATAACATACTATTACAAAGCAGGTCATAAAATGGCTAGTTACTTTTTGCTATTCTTTTATTAAACAAAAGTTTATTTTCTTATAAAATTATAACAATAATGCTATTAATGCTTTTTAACCTGCATAATACATCTCAAATTCAATGGGATGCGGTCTTCTTTCCAACTGTTCGACTTCTTTCATTTTGAGTGCGATATAAGCATCTAACATATCATCACTAAATACCTCACCTACTTTTAGAAATTCTCTATCCTGATTTAATGACTCAAGCGCTTCCCTTAGTGACCCGCAAACAGTCGGAATTTTTTCAGCTTCTTCTATGCTTAAATTGTATAAATCATTATCATTTGCCTGCCCCGGATGGATCTTGTTTTTAATCCCGTCTAAGCCCGCCATCAACATAGCGGCAAAGGTTAAATAAGGATTAGCGGTAGGGTCGGGGAAACGAACTTCTATTCTTTTTGCTTTAGAGTTATAGACATAAGGTATCCTAATTGCAGCAGAGCGGTTGCATGCTGAATATGCAAGTTGAACCGGAGCTTCATATCCCGGAACTAATCTTTTATAACTGTTGGTTGAGGGGTTAGAAAACGCATTGATTGCTTTAGCATGCTTAATTATACCGCCTATATAATAAAGGCACATTTCTGAAAGCTCTACATATTTGCCGTTCTTATCAAAGAATAAATTATTGTCTTTAAGCCAAATTGATTGATGGGTATGCATTCCCGAGCCATTATCACCGAAAATTGGTTTCGGCATAAAAGTTGCACTTTTCCCATAAGATGCCGCCACATTTTTTATTACATATTTAAATTTTTGTACGTTATCACTTGAAGCTACCAGCTCCGCATATTCGAAACCTATCTCACACTGACTTTCCGCAACTTCATGATGATGAACACTTGCTTTTAAACCTATTGATTCAATAGCTAAAACCATTTCCGATCTGATATCATGAAATAAATCAATCGGAGGTACTGGGAAATAAGCTCCCTTTACACCTGCTCTATGACCCGTATTTCCCGATTCATATTTTTTATTACTATTACAGGAAGCCTCTTCCGAATCAAGAATCACCCCTGATTCATGAGGCGTGTTTATAAAACGAACATCATCAAAGATAAAGAATTCAAGCTCAGGACCAAAATATGCTTTGTCACCCACCTTACCGGATTGTAGATACTGCTGTGCTTTCCCGGCTATGGTTCTCGGATCACGATTATATCCTTCTTGAGTTTCCGGGTCGATAACATCACAGATAAGCACCATTGTAGATTGACTGGTGAACGGATCAATAAATGCCATTGAGCAATCCGGCTTAATTATCATATCAGAGCAGTTTATTTGCTTCCAGCCTGCAATTGATGAACCGTCAAACATTAATCCATTTATTAACTCGCTCTCACCGATAAAAGAAGATTTATAAGTGGTATGATGAAATTTACCTAAAGTATCGGTAAATCTAAAATCAATGAATTGGATATTCTCATCTTTTATTCTTCTCAGCACATCATTAATAATAGATTTTTTTGATAACATACTACTCACTCCCATGTTTTTTATCTGAGTTATATAGCATTATAATTATATTGTGCAATGCGAGAAGTGATGTAATGCTTGGCAAAGTTAAATTAAAAAGGTATACTGAGCGCCTGTTTATTGCGGATTTATGGGATGCTTAAACAAGATTTTTTAGAACAAAAAAATTTATATTTACCGAAAAGTACTGAAGCAACGGTTATTACTCAGTATTTGGAAACCTCTGACTTTATTTGTTATATAGCAAGCCAGGAGTCTGAAATTGATAATATATCTACGGCTATTAATTTTTTTATGCCTTCCGCTGAGGTAGTATATCTCCCTGCTTGGGACGCTCTTCCTTATGATCGGGTCTCCCCTAGTTCCGAAGTAGGCTTACAAAGAATAAAAACTTTAAGCAGGTTGCTTGAATCTAAAAATAGTAAGAAAGTTTTAATTACTACTTTTGCTAATCTTCTGCAAAAAACTTTTCCTAAAGATTTGCTGCTCTCGACAATTATAAATATTAAAATTTATGATAAAATTTCACGAGATGCGCTTTTAAATAATTTAAATACTTTAGGATATTTAAGATCGGCAACTGCGAACGAGCCCGGTGAATATGCCATAAGAGGCGGAATTATTGATATTGTATCTAGTAGTGATAATAAAGGCTTTAGAATCAGCTTTTTCGGAGATGAAGTAGATTCACTTAAGCTATTTGATACGGAGACTCAACTTAGCTTAGAAAAAGTTGAAGAATGTACTATTTACCCTGTAAGTGAGATAATAATCAATGATGAAACGGCTGATACGTTTAAAAATAACTATAGAAAATTATTCGGAGTTTTAAACGATCCCCTTTTAGAGGCAATTAGCGCAAAAAGTAAGTATACCGGAATGGAACACTGGCTACCGTTATTTTATGATAATTTAAGTAATTTGTTCGATTATATCCCCGCTCCTGCAGTAGTTTTATATCATGACAGGTTAATCGATGACTTAAACGGACAATATAAATTTATTGAAGAATCCTATGCTACAAGAATTAAGTTATCGACCGATAAAAATTATCATCCGTTAAATCCTGCACTTTTATATTTAAACCCCGAAGAATGTAAAACCAATTTAGATAAATATATTTCTAAAGTCCTTTATAGCTTCCGGGAAAAAAACAGTATACAATATTTTTCACCTGCTACTAATTTATTTATAGAATCAAAAGCTAATAATCTTTCCACCCTTACAACTTTAAGAAATTATATAGAGCAACTTAGAACTCCTCTTCAAAATAAAAGCCGAAGACAAAACCGATTTATTATCTGTTGTTTTACCGAGGGCTCCAGAGGGCGTTTAAAAAACATGCTTTTAGATAATAGCTTTCATACGATAGACATCAATTGCTGGGATGAAATAAGTAACCTTTCAGGGAAAACTTTAGGGCTTGCAATCCTGCCTATTGAGCAAGGTTTTACTTTTGAAAATTATATTTTCTTAAGTGAGCAGGATCTGCTTGGAGAAAGGTTATCACGAGCACGAAAGCGAAAAAAGAATTCAGCTAAATTTTTGCAGGAAGCCAACACTCTTTCTGAAGGCGAGTTTGTAGTTCATATTGATCATGGAATCGGTAGATTTGAAAGACTTGAAACCTTAGAAGTAGCAGGTGCTGTACATGACTTTATAAAGATTATTTACAGAGATGATGATAAACTTTATGTGCCGGTTGAAAACTTAGAGGTAATTTCAAAATATGGTGGGGATGACATTGCCGTAACGCTTGATAAATTAGGCGGTATAGCTTGGCAAACCAGAAAAGCTAAGCTTAAAAACAGGCTTAAACTTGCGGCCGAAGAACTGTTGAAAACTGCGGCAAAGCGTGAAGTTGAAAAAGGGATTGTTTTAGAAGCAATACCGGATATGTATGAAAAGTTCTGCCGCAAATTTCCTTATATGGAAACTGAAGATCAACTTAGTGCAATAGAAGATATAGAACAGGATTTAAGAAGCGGCAAACCTTTGGATAGGCTTATTTGCGGCGATGTAGGGTTCGGGAAAACCGAAGTTGCTTTAAGAGCTGCAGCAGTTGCCGTGCTTTCCGCCGTTCCTCTACAGGTTGCGGTCATCGTTCCGACGACGCTACTTTCCCGCCAGCATTATCAGAATTTCAGCAACCGCTTCGGAGATTTTCCGGTGAGAGTCGCTCAGCTCTCAAGGTTCGTACCTAAAAAAGAAGCCGATCAAGTGAAGAAAGATTTAGAAGAAGGTAAAGTCGATATCATTATCGGTACACATGCGCTTTTAAGTAATGATGTAAAATTTAAAAATTTAGGGCTGATAATCATTGATGAGGAACAGCATTTCGGGGTTGCACAGAAGGAAAAACTAAAAAAATTAAAATCCTATACTCATATTATTACACTTTCGGCTACTCCTATCCCGAGGACTTTACAAATGTCCTTAAGCGGAATTAAAGATTTAAGTTTAATTACTACCCCTCCCGTCAATAGACAACCGATTAAAACTTATATAATGCCTTACGATGCTTTTATAATCAGAGAAGCAATATTACGTGAATGCGCAAGAGGCGGCAGAACTTTTTATGTTACCCCGAGAATCAGTTACCTTGACGAGCTGGAATTAAAGCTTAAAGAAATTCTCCCGGAAATTAAAGTGGTAAGAGCCCATGGACAAATGCCTGCTTCAAAACTTGATCAAATAATGAATGATTTTTATGATGGAAAGTTTGAAGTTTTATTATCAACCACTATTGTTGAATCAGGATTGGATATACCTTTTGCTAATACTATAATTATTGATAAAGCGGATATGTTCGGGCTCGCTCAACTTTATCAAATCAGAGGAAGAGTAGGCAGAAGTAATAATAGGGCATATGCTTATCTGATAACCGGCAAAGGATACAACTTAAACCCGATTGCTAAAAAACGTTTGGAAGTTATTCAATCGCTTGAGACATTAGGTGCAGGATTTACCGTTGCTTCTCATGATATGGATATTAGAGGGCATGGTAATTTAATCGGAGAGGAGCAATCGGGACATATAAAAGAAGTTGGTCTTGAGCTTTACCAGGACATGCTGGCTGAAGCAATTGAAAAGTTAAAACTCAACAATACTGATGATGAACCATCTAACTGGAGTCCGGCGATTAATATCGGCGTTTCGGTGCAAATCCCGGAGAGTTACATCAGCGATGATTCGCTAAGGCTTTCAATATATAGAAAAATTGCTCAAATTTCAGAAATTAAAGAGCTGGAAAGTTTTGCCGCAGAGTTAATTGACAGATTCGGTAATTTACCTGAAGAAGCCGAGCAGCTTTTTGCGATAATAAAATTAAAGCAACTCGCTAAACAGCTGAATATAGAAAAAATTGATTTGGGAGATAAAGCTTTAGTAATTAATTTTAAAAACGGAAAGCCCGCTAATAAAGCAAATCCTTTAGAATTTATTCACAAACATTCGGATCATGCTAAACTTAGAGCTGACGGCAAGCTCTTGATTATGAGAGAATGGAAAACTCAAAATGCTAAAATTAAGGGAGTGGAAAACATATTAATCCAACTAGGGGTTTAATTTCTTTTTTACTTAATATATAAATATAGTAACAACATCATCCATACAGAAATACAATGTATAAGCTACTCGGATTCTTATCTGCATTTCTATTATGCAGTTTTACTGCTAATGCTGCCAATATTGATGACCAACAAATTACCCTAGCGCTAAAATACGCTAAGATCAATGAATGGGAAAAGGCATATAGCTTAGCCCAAGCTTCTTCTTCGCCCAAGCTTGCGACTTCTTTAGTAAGATTTAAAGAATTACTTAGCGGGAAATATCCCCTCTCTTCTTTAATTACCTTTTATGAAGAAAATTCCTGGTTTCCGGTTTGCCGATTTCAGGATGATATTGAGAGAAAAATCGGGATAAGCTCTACCCTGCAGTCAATAATCAGTTGGCATAAACTCTGCCCGGCTAAAAATGAGTCTGCAAGGTTTTTAGAGAATTATGCTTCCTCTTCTTTAAATAAGACTACTCCGAACAGCAAATTTTTTGAGCACTGGGCTAAGATTAGCAACCTAAACCCTTTAATTGACCAACAAGTTTTTGATGTATATCGTAAACAGATTCCTTCTTCTCTAATTACCAGAAAAATTCAAAATTTTATGTGGCAGGGTAATTATGAACAAGCAATATATTATAGCAAGTTTATATCACCACGTGAGCAAATGCTGACTAAAGTTAAAGTAAGTTATGCTAATAACCTTTCCGGCTATGAAATGTTGGTAAAGAGATATCCTAAACTTAAAAATGATGAATACATAAAATTTAGACACATAAGAAAATTATTAAAAGAAAAACGAGATACTGAAGCTTATAATGAGTTTGCAACGATAAAACATTTCTCAAACCCCGAACAGTGGTGGAAAGCAAGACATACCATTGTTAGGAACTTTATCCGCGAAAAACAATATAAACGAGCTTATAGGATCGCCGTACATCACGGTACTAAAACAGGTGATGAGTTTCAGGAAGCAGAGTGGATCTCAGGATGGATCGCGCTTAGATTTTTAAAAAACCCTAAAGTTGCAGCCAATCATTTTTATAGCTCATATATGGATTGTCAATATGCTACCTGCAAATCGAGAGCTGCATACTGGTTGGCGAAAAGCTATGAAAAACTTAATGATAAACCCAAGATGGAAGCTTGGTATGATACGGCGGCTAAGCATAAAATGCATTTTTACGGTATATTAGCTATTACCGAGCACCCTAAATCTTTAGATAAAAAGTTTTTTGATTATTTGCCGCAGAAGAAATCTGCTCAACAGAATATAATTACACCGGAGATAGATAACTTGGTAGCTTCAACTTATTATATGAGTGAATCCGGTAATAATCATATAGCTCGTATATTATCAAAATATGTTGCTGATAGTGACCTCGACCCTAAAGTTAAACACTTGGTTGCAGAGCATTTAAATGATAGAAAGCTTTTGCCTCTACGTATACAATATGCTAAGTTTTTATCTAATCATAAAGGCCCTTTTCTTGAATGCGGTTACCCTACTGATATCCATATTTCAAATAACAAAAATTCTAAATCTCTTTACCTTGCTATTATCAGACAGGAAAGTAACTTTGACCAATCAGCTAAAAGCCCGGCCGGAGCTATAGGCTTAATGCAGCTTATCCCTTCGACCGCAAAAAGATGTGCTAAAACTCTTGGACTTCATCATAATGCATTTAGAACCGATCCTAAAGCAAATGTTGCAAAAGGTGTTAATTACCTTGACGGATTGGTAGAATATTTCGGTAATATTGCGCCTGCAATTGCAGCATATAATGCAGGAGAAAAAGCGGTTGAACGTTGGATTAGAGAGTTCGGTGACCCTGCAACCATGCAGAGTGTATCTGAAGTGCTGGATTGGATTGAATCTATTCCTTATGCCGAAACCAGGACATATGTTAAAAAAGTATTGGAAAATATGGTGGTATATGAGAGTATACTGCAACCTGATCAACCGCAATTTTTAGCTAGTCTCTTAGGAAAGTAATGACTGATACTATATTTGCCCTTGCAACCTTAATGGGAAAATCCGGGGTTTCTGTGATAAGGATTTCCGGTGAGCATGCTTTAAGTGCGCTCCATGCTTTAGGCTTTATAAAAAAACCTACTCCTAATCATGGATATTTTTCCAAATTGTTTATCCCTAATACTTTAGATCTGTTAGATGAAGGAATTGTGCTTTATTTTAAAGCTCCCCATTCATTTACGGGAGAGGATATTATTGAATTACAATTACACGGTAGTATAGCTGTAATTTCCGATACTATTAATGCTCTTTCTCAACTCCCCTATTTGCGTCCCGCTGAAGCCGGTGAATTTGCCAAAAGAGCTTTTATGAATAATAAGCTTGATTTAACTAAAGCTGAAGGATTATCATTGCTTATAGATGCTGAAACATCCATTCAAAGAAAGTTAGCTATTAATCAACTGCAAGGCAACCTTGAAACTTTATATGAAGGTTGGCGTAAAGAATTGATTTTAATACTTGCAAAAATTGAAGCTTATATAGATTTCCCGGACGATGATATTCCTACTTCAGCTATTACTGAAGCTACCGAAGCTATTAACAATTTAATCGGTAAAATTGAAAGGCATGTATCTGATGATAAAAGAGGAGAAATTTTATTTAAAGGCATCCATGTTGCAATTATTGGTGCCCCTAATGTCGGTAAATCCTCACTACTTAACTTAATTGCTAAGCGTGATGTTGCAATTGTTTCAAACATTGCCG
This sequence comes from Candidatus Jidaibacter acanthamoeba, assembly GCF_000815465.1. Classification (NCBI taxonomy): domain Bacteria; kingdom Pseudomonadati; phylum Pseudomonadota; class Alphaproteobacteria; order Rickettsiales; family Candidatus Midichloriaceae; genus Candidatus Jidaibacter; species Candidatus Jidaibacter acanthamoebae. The sequence goes on from NZ_JSWE01000036.1 coordinate 91,962, forward strand.
GCACTACTCGTGATGTGATCGAAGTGAAAATCAATCTTGAGGGCTATCCTGTAACTTTCTTCGATACCGCAGGTATTAGAGAAACTGAAGATGTTATAGAATCAGAAGGAGTTAAAAGGTCTCTTTCTACCTTAGAATCTGCCGATATAGTAATTTTTGTTTGTGACGATATTTTAAATTTAGATGCAACTAATCTTTTAAATAATTTACAAGACCCTGGAAGTACAATTTTATTACTTAATAAAGTCGATATTTTAGATTATAGCTCTCAGAAATATTTTCCTTCCTTTAACTTACCTCCTAATCATATTCTTGAAATTTCCGTAAAAACCGGGTATGGTATGGAAAATTTTTTTGATATATTACTAAAAAATATTAAAGATAAATATAACCCTTCTTCTGAGCCCGTCATCACTAAAGCCAGGTATAGAAAAGCCTTACAAGAATGTGTAACCTATTTAAAGCAATTTAGTGATATTAAAACTCTCGAGTTAGCAGCTGAGGATCTAAGAACAGCAGCCTATTTTATCGGGACTATTACCGGTAGAGTTGATGTTGAGGAAGTTTTAGATGAAATTTTTAGTAATTTTTGTATAGGGAAATAATTGTTCCACGTGAAACATTTTTAAGGTAATTATGAAATATCATTTTGATGTCATTGTGATCGGAGCCGGACATGCCGGCTGTGAAGCTGCTGCCGCCGCTGCAAGAATAGGAGCTAAAACTTGCTTAATTACTAATAAGCCGGATAATATAGGTGAGATGTCATGTAATCCCTCAATCGGAGGGGTAGCTAAAGGTATTATCGTCAGAGAAGTTGATGCCTTGGATGGAGTGATGGCAAAAGCAATTGATCAAGCCGGCATTCATTTCAAAATGTTAAACGCAAGCAAAGGGCCGGCTGTATGGGGGCCGAGGGCACAAGCTGATCGTAAATTATATAAAAAAGCTATGCAGGATATTTTATATAATTACCCTAATCTTAAAATAATAACTGCGGAAGTTACTGATTTAATAATTAATAATAATGCAATTCAAGGCATCGCTTACGGCTCAACTCAATTATATTCAAAATCTGTGGTATTAACTACCGGTACCTTTTTAGGTGGAATAATCCATATTGGTACTAAGAAAACACCGGCCGGTAGAGTTAATGAAAACCCTTCGATTGAACTGGCTAAAAAAATCAGAGCAATAGGGTTTAATGTAGGCAGGCTTAAAACCGGCACTCCCCCAAGAATTCATCGTGACTCAATAAATTGGGATATGTTGGAAAAGCAATATGGTGACAACCCTCCTATACCCTTTTCGTATATGACTAAGGAAATAAAAGTACCTCAAATTGAATGCTTTATTACGCACACAACCACAAAAACTCATGAAATTATTAATCAAAACTTACATTTATCTCCTATGTATTCCGGGCAGATTGAAAGTGTAGGCCCAAGATATTGCCCCTCTATAGAAGATAAAGTTGTCAGATTCGCCTCAAAAGAACGACATCAAATTTTTTTAGAGCCGGAAGGGCTAGATAGTGAGGTGATTTATCCCAATGGTATCTCTACTTCCCTACCCGAAGAAGTACAATTCCGGATAGTTCATTCAATTATCGGCATGGAACAGGCAAATATTTTAAGACCCGGCTATGCTATCGAATATGACTATATAGACCCGAGGGAATTAAAGCCGACCTTGGAAACTAAAAAAATAAAAGGCTTATTTTTTGCCGGGCAAATTAACGGAACTACCGGCTATGAAGAAGCTGCCGGGCAAGGTGCCATCGCAGGTATTAATGCGGCACTCAGTATAGATAATAAAGATTACACCCATTCAAGATCTGACTCATACATTGGTGTAATGATTTCAGATTTAACTACGAACGGTACAATTGAGCCTTATCGGATGATGACCTCAAGAGCAGAGTATAGAATAAGGCTAAGACCTGATAACGCAGATTTAAGACTGACTGAGGAAGCAATAAAACATAATATAGTTTCATTTGAAAGAACAAACTTTTATAATAATCAGCAGGAAAATTTAGCAAGTATTAGAAATGAACTTAACAAAATAACTTATACGCCGAACCAACTTGCTGAGCTCGGCTACGAGATTTCAAAAGACGGAGTGAGAAGAAGTTTATACCAATTGCTTGCTATTCCGACTTTTAACTTAGAAAAGCTAATTAAAATATATCCTGAAGCTAATAAGCATCCTAGAAAATATTTAGAAAAGTTACACATAGAATCAATATATTCATCTTATGAAGATAGGCAACGTAAAGACCTGGAACTTTATCACGAAGAAAAAGATATATTGATTCCAAGTGAGATTAATTATTTAGAGATCGGCTCATTATCCAATGAAGTTCGGTTAAAACTTGATAAAACAAAGCCAAACTCAATTGCTGATGCTAAGAGAATCCAAGGGATAACCCCTGCTGCTATAATTGCACTTCAAATTTTTATTAAGAAAAAATATGGTTGATTTATTATCTGAATTAATAGAAGAAAACTTTCCTAATGTTCCACGTGAAACAATTTTACAATTAAATACTTATTTAAATTTAGTTGAGAAATGGAATGCAAAAATAAATTTAGTCTCGAAAAACTGTTCGAGGGAAGAACTGGTTACCAGGCATTTACTAGATTCCTTACAACTAATAGAATATATTAATAGCCCAAATGCACTAGTCACCGACTTAGGCAGCGGCGGTGGCTTTCCGGGCTTAGTGTTGGCTATTGCAGGAAATAACTGCAACTTAGTTGAAATCAACACTAAAAAAACTGTTTTTTTAAAAGAGGCAGTTTTAAAACTAAACCTTAAAAGTAAAGTGCTGAATCAAGACTTTAAAACCTTAACAGGGTATAAAAGTGATTACATAGTCTCACGGGCGGTCAGTAATATTAATTATTTACTTAACGCAAGCAAGGCGATAGTATCGGAAAACACTGTTTGTTTATTTTTAAAAAGTAAGAATCAGATAGAAGAAATTAAAGAACTGGAAAATTCTTGGTCTTTTGATTTAGCAATATATGAAAATAAATTTAATAATGACGGCGTAATAATAGAAATAAAGAAGTTAAAAGAATGGGCAAAATAATCTGCATAGCTAATCAAAAAGGTGGAGTCGGTAAAACTACGACTGCAATTAACCTTGCAACTGCAATAGCAGCAGTAGATAAACGAACTTTGCTTATAGACTTAGATCCGCAAGGCAACGCCAGCACAGGTTTAGGCGTTGAAAGCACTGAGAGAGATAAAACTATTTATGAAGTACTGATTAGCGGTCTCAATACTAAAGATGCAATAGTAAGAACCAATATACCAAAACTTGAAATAATTACCTCAACCATAGATTTAGCAGCAGCTGAAGTTGAACTTTATGAGTTTAACAGCAAAGAAACAATCTTAAAAAGTAACCTATCTTCGATTATAAAAGATTATGATTTCATAATTATCGACTGCCCGCCTTCACTAGGCTTACTGACCATCAATGCATTAACTGCAGCGCACTCGGTTATAATTCCTTTGCAATGTGAGTTTTTTGCCTTAGAAGGACTTGCTTATTTAACTAATACAATAAACTTAATAAAAAAATCGCTAAATCCAACTTTACATGTTGAAGGTATTCTCCTTACTATGATGGATAGAAGGAATAATTTATCCGTACTTGTCGAAAAAGATGTCAGAAATACTTTTAAAAACTTAGTCTACCAAACGGTTATACCTAGAAATATAAAGCTTTCGGAGGCACCTTCACACGGCAAACCTGCTCTAATTTACGATATTAGATGTGTAGGCTCCGCAGCATATATAATGCTTGCCAAAGAAGTATTAAATAATAATAAAACTAATGATAATGAGATAAAAGATGAGCAAAGAAAGAAAAGTGCTGGGTAGGGGGTTATCAGCTCTAATCTCTCAAACTAATACCTTAGATTTTGATCCGGATAGTAATTTAGCTACTGATGACCAGCGAATACATAATATTGATATAAGAAAGATATCTCCTAATCCTAATCAGCCCCGTAAAGTGTTTGCTGAAATGGAAATTAACGAACTTGCAACTTCAATTTCAGAGCATGGTATAATACAACCCATATTAGTAAAATCTTTAAATAACGGCTTTTATGAATTAATTGCAGGAGAAAGAAGGTGGCAGGCATCTAAGAAGGCGGGTATGACGGAAATTCCTGCCATTATAAAAGAAGTAAATGAAATGAAATCTTTTGAATATGCAATGATTGAAAATATTCAAAGGCAAAATTTAAATGTATTAGAAGAAGCTTTAGCTTATCAGAAATTAATAGAAGCTTATGGGTATACTCATGACCAGCTTGCTAAAAAGCTGAGCAAAAGCCGCAGTCATATCTCTAATTGCTTAAGAATTTTAAACCTTCCGGGAGAAGTAAAGCAGCTTGTAGAAGAAAACAAGCTTTCGTTTGGGCATGCAAGAACCTTAATTAGTGCAAACAACCCTACGCAGCTTGCAAATCAAATTATTGAGCAAGGGCTATCGGTAAGAGATGCAGAGCAAATTGCTAAAAATGAAGGAGCTTTAAAAAGGCAATCTACCGCAGCTCCACCTAAATTTGAGAATGACAATTACACACTCGCTCAGGCGGAAGGTAATGAAGATATATTAGCTATAGAAAAGATGTTAAAAGAAAGCTTAAAATTACCTATAAAGATAATTAGCACTGAAAACGGTGGCCAGGTACAGATTAATTTTAATACTTTAGATGACCTGGATAATCTGATTCAAGTTTTAGGCTCCAGAGGGCTTAATTTTTAAAGCAATGCCTAAAACTATTTCATTTTAGCTTTTAAGCCCCTATACGGATGTTTAATAAGGAAATTGAGAACGCTTGTTTTACTACCTATTATAAGTCTTTTTCTAATTGCTTAACACAATTGAGGAGCCTGTCATACATTTCTTCATGAGAACATCGGCTACTCATTTTTAATCGTAATAAAGTTAAATTATTGTACATTTCATTACATTTATACCAGTAATCACTGCTATTATAGACCTCATCATCTATAAATCTTCTGGCTAAAGGAGACATAGGGTTATTTTCATTTACTACAAACCCAATAACATCAGATAATGCTTTTATGCCTTTATCCGCGGTTATTAGCCATGAGTCTTGAGTATAACCGTTTATCTTCATTAATTCTGAGATTATAGTTGCTCTGTAATAGGTAATTTCTCGTGCTGCATTTAAGCAATTTTGAAAAAGCTCTTCAGCTGTTTTATATTTTTTAATAAAGTTTTTAGTAATATATTTACATCTTAATTGTGAGCTATGGTTCTTAATAGCTGAATAATTGAAAAAAGTGAATTTGGCAATTTCAGTTTCTAGAGCACTAATATTATTAGCTTCAAAAGCCATATAAGTTATATATTTCTTAAACCTTGTGAAAGAAGAAAGCTCTTTAAATTGCTTATTTATAAAATTTATTTTTAACAAGGATAGATAAGGAATAACATAATGAAATTTTTCTTGAGAATTAAGGGTTGTAAAGTTTTGGGAATTTTTAAGCTCAGCAATATCATCAACTGAATTATGCGCATCATAAAATCTAGGAAGATATTTTGCCAAAAACAAATTAAAGTTTTTATGCATTTTAATTTTATATTCTTCATTTGCTTCCATTAATGCAAGCCCGGGGGAAAGGAAAATATATTTCAATTCATTTAAGGATTTAACTAATAATGCTAGGTATGAAGTATGGTATGGTATCGTAAGCTACCTTATTTTCTATAACTCTACTCATTTCAGCAAGAATATTTAAATCAACTAATATAGTTGTTTCAATATTTTTATAATGATTTTCTCTACAGCGCTTGCTCGTTAGTATTGGAAAATCATTTAACGATTTACGCAAAGGTTTAATATAATAAAATCTGGAATCCATAAAATATTTAAAAAATTGAAGAAAAGATATAACATATTATTATTCTATATTATAAAAGTTTTGGTTTAAAAAGATTTTAATAATTTGAATATAACTATTTTATATAAGATGAGAAAAGTTGATACTCACTATAATTTAACAAATTTTTATAAGGTTTTATTTGTGAACTTCAAGAAAGCACTAGCTCATATGTATGCGTCTATACTAATCCCAATTTGCAGGCAACTTATTATACCTGATCATAAAGCTAGCAATTTAATTTATAAGACATCTTCCAAAATAATAAAAAAAGCATTACAAAGGTCAACAAGCAATAGATATCTCTCTAAGCAGCATACCTACACACTACAGGAAAGTAAAATACTCAAAAGCGCTTAAAATCGAGCCCTTTTAGAGATTCTAATTTAAAATTATCAGGTATTAATAAATACTTCATAAGTGAGTAATATATTATATTTAGATTAACTAAATACTTTTTAAATAAATTATCGATAATCTGAATAAGAATTATCAATCATCTAAAAACCAGATAAGATAAACATCATGCTATTCTTAAGAACTTATTTTAACAATAGATAACTTTTTAAGGTTATTACTTTATTGCTAAAATTATTATAAAAAAATATCTCATTATATAAGCTTATTTAGTAGATAAAAATTATAGATAAATAAAAATAAATTTAATTTGTTATATAAATCAGCAAAATATGAAAAATAGATTTGAATGAAATTGAGTAATTAAATTTAAAGACGGTGGTACTTTGTTCTTTGACTATAGAGCTAATTGCAATGAAGCACTTTGCTCAAAATTGTCTTGAAAGGAGGTAATCCAGCCGCAGGTTCCCCTACGGCTACCTTGTTACGACTTAACCCCAGTCATCGACCTCACCGTGGTAGGCTGCCTCCTTACGGTTAGCACACCTACTTAAGGTAAGACCAACTCCCATGGCTTGACGGGCAGTGTGTACAAGACCCGAGAACGTATTCACCACAGCATGCTGATCTGCGATTACTAGCGATTCCGACTTCATGTACCCGAGTTGCAGGGTACAATCCGAACTGAGGTGGCTTTTAGGGATTTGCTCCAGGTCGCCCTATTGCGTCCAATTGTCACCACCATTGTAACACGTGTGTAGCCCAGGCCGTAAGGGCCATGCTGACTTGACGTCATCCCCACCTTCCTCCGGCTTATCACCGGCAGTTTCCTTAGAGTGCCCAGCATAACCTGTTGGTAACTAAGGATGAGGGTTGCGCTCGTTGCGGGACTTAACCCAACATCTCACGACACGAGCTGACGACAGCCATGCAACACCTGTGATGGTCCAGCCGAGCTGACTCATGAATCTCTTCATGATATGACCAACATGTCAAGGCCTGGTAAGGTTTTTCGCGTAGCATCGAATTAAACCACATGTTCCACCGCTTGTGCGAGTCCCCGTCAATTCCTTTGAGTTTTAATCTTGCGACCGTACTCCCCAGGCGGAGTGCTTAACGCGTTAGCTTTGACACTGAAAATTAAATTCCAATATCTAGCACTCATCGTTTACTGCGTGGACTACCAGGGTATCTAATCCTGTTTGCTCCCCACGCTTTCGTGCAACAGCGTCAGTGTCTAGCCAGATAGCCGCTTTCGCTTCCGGTGTTCCTCCTAATATCTACGAATTTCACCTCTACACTAGGAATTCCGCTATCCTCTCTAGTACTCTAGCCAGGCAGTTTTGAAAGCAATTCTAAGGTTGAGCCCTAGGCTTTCACTTCCAACTTACCAAGCCGCCTACGCACGCTTTACGCCCAGTAATTCCGAGTAACGCTTGCCCCCTTCGTATTACCGCGGCTGCTGGCACGAAGTTAGCCGGGGCTTTTTCTGTAGGTACCGTCATTATCTTCCCTACTAAAAGAGCTTTACAACCCGAAGGCCTTCATCACTCACGCGGCGTCGCTGGATCAGGCTTTCGCCCATTGTCCAATATTCCCCACTGCTGCCTCCCGTAGGAGTCTGGACCGTGTCTCAGTTCCAGTGTGGCTGATCATCCTCTCAAACCAGCTAAAGATCGTAGCCTTGGTAGGCCATTACCCCACCAACAAGCTAATCTTGCATGGGCTCATCTTAAAGCAATAAATCTTTCACCTCTCGGCAATATCCGGTATTAGCTGTCGTTTCCAACAGTTATCCCAGACTTTAAGGTAGATTCCCATGTATTACTCACCCGTCTGCCACTAGCAGAACTCCGTATTGCTACGGCTCTTACTCGTTCGACTTGCATGTGTTAAGCACGCCGCCAGCGTTCACTCTGAGCCAGGATCAAACTCTCAAGTTTTATCCTTGGCTATAACTCAAAAAATGTACTGACAGATTGTAGTACGTTAAGTTATATTAATCTTCTACGTACCACCGTCTTTAAATTTAATTCTCTCAATTTCAAAAGATCCGGCAATCTTTTTTGTTATCTTGCCGTGTGTGTTTGGAATTTATAGCCATTCTTTTCTCTACTGTCAAACTCTTTTTTCAAATTTTTTTCATTTTATTTCATATTTAATTTCTTAATGGGAAAGGAAATTTATAAAAGCCACGGCTAAGCTATTGTAACATCTAAATTTTAATCTTTAAAAATTTATATTAAAACTTACTTAAATTTATTACTTCAAATTTACCGTTGAATTTTCCCATTATAATAACCAGCCTAACTATTACTTATGCTACTTAGCAATAATCACAATCAATACTACTACTAAACAATATATCACAACAAGGCAGTTCCTCTTCAAGAAGCTCAGCCTCCTGATAAGCTATATTCTGAGTATTATTTTCATGCACATCAATATAGCTGCTAAAATTTTCAGCCATTAAGTTACTGAACTTGTTTAATAGCTTACCGAAGAAGCTCTCTTCGAAAGGTTTTTTAAAAGCAGTACTAGTCAGGTATATAAAAGTTTTAGCAAACCCGACAACCAAGCAACCTTCTATATGCTTTTTAGCTGTCGTTCTTTCACTATCCAACTCTGCTTTGTACTCCGTAATACCCTGATATTCATCTTGTAATTTAATTTCAACAATTTCAAAAGTATCAGGGTCAGTATAGCTTTCAATGATTATGTTTTGCTCCCAATCTAAAACAGCTTTTTGTTGCCATAATCGGTTATTATCTAAATAACTTTTATACCCGGCTTCAAAACCTTCCGGCCAATTTTGGACTATTTTAAAGTTTATCGGCTTACCTGTTTCAGCATCAAATTGATTCATTAAGTTTTCCATTGAATGCTGCTTTACTGAATATATGATATAATCAGTTAATTCAACACCTGTAGGATTAGTAAAATAATCAACCTTATAAAAATTATTTGCTATGTGTTTGCCGTGAGTATTTATAAAATTAGGATCAGTAAAATACGTAGTAATATTATCTCCTTTAATCTTATCCGGATCATTTAGCACAGCATTTGCCGCTTGATATGCACCCGGTGCTTCAAAAGAAATTACCGGCTGCTTCAAGCTCAGCCCGACAACTTCTGCAAGTAATCCTCCTAATGAATGGCCTGTATGTAAATAGCTAAAAATTGAGTTATACTTATTCTCAACAAATTTTGAAAATTTTAGAGCATAAGGAAGCTGAGTCAGTGGTTTATTGTAAAAAATACTAATATCGTTTTTAATGTCATCTAAGCTTCCTACCTCAGTACCTCTGTGCGCTATTATAATAGTATTATTAGCACCGAATGCTGCCCCGAAATAACCATTCTCGTCTCTATTTTTAGAAGATTCTAAAAGCTCCCACCCTTCTAAATTAAGATAACCACCATCTTTATAAAGCGGATTTGCATCATTATAAACTATATTACTAAATTTCGCAGCAATTCTATCAAACATAACTCCCTCCCAGAATTAATGAAAACAACCTATCTTACAGCATAATCAAGTATAAATTATCTATAACTGTTAAATATAGTTATTATTTATTATATTTATATTAAGTTTTATTTCAAACACATTTGTTTAATGATAAATCTCAACTACTTAAGTCGTTATTTTTCATTTTTATAAATTGATACTATTTATAGCTAAGAACCTAGCTCAATCCTAGGTTGTATCGTTTTATGCCAATTTCTATGTTATATTAAAAGCTTTAAGCTATTAACTAAATTTATACAAAACCTACTCAACTTAGGGTTGCTATTTCTAGTAAGAATATTATAAATTTTAACTATTAAATAAGGTTAATGCTAAAATTATGGATAATATAGATATGAGTAAAATAAAAAGTTACGAAAATGAACTTTATGAAGTAATATTAAAACTTAAAACATTAGAAGATTGCTATGCTTTTTTTAGAGATCTCTGCACCCCGGCAGAAATTAAAGCTATGCAGGAAAGATGGCATGTAGCACAGCTTTTACATGCAGGAGACCTTTCTTATCGCGATATATATAATAGAACAGGAGTAAGCATTTCAACCATCGGAAGAGTAGCAAGGTTTTTAAAACATGAACCTTACGGCGGCTACAGAAAAATTCTTTCAAAATGAAGTAAAGCTCAAAAGCTACTAATAGTCATTAGTTTGAAATTGAGAAGGGATTAAACGATGTTTTATAATCATAGTAATCGATACCGTCTTTATTTTTAAGAAAGTTCACTATTTTATAGGTTAAAGGTAAAGCAACTATTTCATAGAATAACTTAAAGAAATATCCGGTAATTATAATGTTCCAAATCACGGAAAGCTCCATAATACCAAGAAATGCTATAAAGCAAAAAATAGTATTTTCTACAAATACACCTAATGCGGAACTTAATATTGCTCTAAACCAAAAATGCTTACCTTTAGTCTTTATTTTAAGCTTTGCTAAAACGAAGGCATTTATAAACTCACCAAATAAAAAACTGATAAAAGAGGCTAAAAGCACTCTAAACGATTGATGGTATATTATGTCAAAAGCTTCTTGATTCTGCCACTCGGCAGCCGGCTTAATAAGCATTACTAAATATAATCCGACAATAACTACAAGATTACTGAAAAATGCCAGCCAAATTATCCTTCTACATACTTTAAAACCATATACCTCAGTCAGAACATCATCAAATATATAGGTAAGCGGAAAGAATACTAACCCGCCGGCAAAATAAAAGCCATAGATCTCACAAATCTTATTTTCTGCAAGGTTAGATAAAATTAAAAATGCACTAAATAATACTCCGATAACTAATAAGCTATTAGTATTTTTTTGGTAAGACATTTTTGTGGTAGTGTTCATTGCTAAAGATACAGATCAATTTTTTTTGCATTTTATCTGTATTTTTATTAATAATCAATTTCTGTTATATAAATAACAATATTAAAAATTGCTTTGGTCTTAATTAAATTAAGTACTCCATAATAAATTAATTATTTATCCTTTTCCATAACACTATCGAGCATGGCTCCAGCTTTCTCTCCGGCTTGCTCAACTCCCTCTCCGGCCTTATTAGCTACTTGGCCTACTCCCGGAGCTGCCTTGTCCCCTACAGCCCCGGCGGTTTTAATACCTGCTGAGGCCATTTGGGTAGTAGTGCTTATTGCAGTTTTAACAGTGTTCTTCATAGCACTCATTGTAGTATCAGCAGGTGCGGCAGCAGTTGCCTCTCTTTGAACACTACCGGTAATTAGCACGGCACAAATACTTGCAATGAAACCTGTAAACTTATACATTGAATTGCCTAGTAAAGCAAAAGCAAGAGCAGTTGAAATAACATTTTCGGGTATAAAGAAATTCGGTACATTACCGGGAATATTCATTGCAAGAGTAGTTCTATATCCCGGAATCCAGCACTCATTATAGATAGATCCTAAATCTATCCCTAATATACAGAATTCACATGCAGTAAAATTCAGACAAGTATAAAGTAAAACCATTATTACTAAGTTAAAAATAGCTATTGCGGCAAAAACCATTACAGGTTGTAAAGTATAAGAAACTAAATATTTCCACCAACTATCAAACAACGTTTTCGTAATTTCAAATAATAAGCAGCAAATGAATATCGGAGCGGTTGTGATTAAAAGTGCAATACCAACCAGTGAATATATATATACAAGAGTAGCTTTAAGCAAAGACAGCACATAAATTATTGCACAATACATAACTACTAATGCAACTATAAGACCTAAAAGCCCCGTACATATAAGAGCATATATTTTTTTCCAAACAGCTGAGCTGAATATCTGAGAAATCGGACCGTCAAATAAACTAAATACGGCAAACGGATCTCTAGTAACATCTACAACTTCACTGCTGAAAGAACCTGAGACTATTATAGCAATTAACTCAATCCCGCCTTCTATGAACATATTAAGCAAATAAGTACCGAAGAAATCCCACGAATTAGGAGAAATCAAAGTAATTATTACTCCTACTTTTACCATACGAATCAGAGCTTCCTGTTGATTAAGTTTTATAGTGCCGATTAAAAACCCTACGCCAAAAAATGCAACATAGAATACTAAAAGCGCACGTACTAAACCTATATACTGAGCATCCCTTGTAATTGAAGAAAAAATTGATTGTGCTGCACCGGGTCTTCCATCGCCCGAGCCGACTAATACATCATGAATCATATTTATAAACTCACAGATGGTGCCGCAAGTAATTGTTGCATCAGATTTAAGTAACTCGGCTACTATATAATATTGACCGAAATAGCTGCCCGGACTCTCATAAAGTTTTTTAATTTCAGCAGATGAGCCTGCCGGCGGTGTTAAAGTTTTTATCCTAAAAAACAAGGTTCCCGGATCGTTAAAATTAATATTTAAATAGTTCCCTTGTAGGTATGAATTTTGCGGAACATCTTTCCACATACTCTCAGTAATAGCACTTCCTGAGGGAGCAACTGCATATTGGACATTCTCACCATTATATTTCGGGCACCCGCCCCAACTGATATCGACATTATATCCGCCGAAGTTATCACTATACCACATTTTCAATGTCTCAATGTCTGTATGGCCGTCATTATGCCTGATTGCAAGTGGTGTTCTCTCAGCACTAAACCCTTTTAGTATGCCGGAATAATTATAATGAGGCGTACCTAAATCATCAATCTGTATACATTCAGGCTTCTCTGAACTTTGAAGTTTAGAGATAATAGGGTCATTAACCGCAGAGGCATTAACACAACCGGGAATGTTTGTCAGAATTGTAGTCTTTAGATTCTCATCAATAACATTCCCTTGTAGCCCTAATAGAGTAGTTTTTTTTATTTCTGGATTTATTTGAAAAGAGGTAGTCCCAATCGGAGTTAAGCGCGTAGCTTCGCCGTTCATAACTATACCCGGGATAGAGGATACATTAAATCCTGATTGGCGTGCAGACTTAATTTGGATTGAACTATCAGCATAAAATGAATCAAAACAAGCTTTCCTAATACTTGAGGATTTTTTAGGATCAGTCATACACTTTGCCAAGCCGTTAGTATCTAACTCTCCAAGGGCATGATTAAAATGACTATACCTACCGCTCCAACTAATTGATAATTCATCACCATCTGCAACATTTATCCCAGTATCGGTAAAATTATAATTCCTTGCACTCCATTTACAGGGGCCATAAATACTACTTAGATTTGAAGGAACGACAACTTTGCAAAAACTATTATCCGGGGTATTTTGTGTTGTAGATCCACCTAAATTGGCGTTAAGTATTGCTTCAGTTACATTGTCAATTTTTATTGAGGCAGCATCCGGTACATTTACGCTTTGACCGGCAACACATTTAGAAGCATAATTTTGGCTGAGCGGCGAGTAATTTAAGCTCCATAACTTATAATTTGTAAGATTGTTCCATTCACCAGTATTCATATAATATAGACATTCATGCTGCGCCTGACTTATCCATTGTGTTTGGTTGGAATCATTTTCCCATTCGGATGGTTTTGAAGAACTAAAAATCGGCTGTAATAAAACATCTTTTTTTCCGCATAAATAAACTATATTATTACTTGAGTTGCCGGCTATAGACAACCGTATTTTATCACCTTTTTTTACATTAATATTAGTTGCATATGTGTTATTTTTAGCCCATTCATTATCTCCGCAATGTGTTTTTATCGTGATAGGGGCTTTAATTTCTATGACGGGCGGAATTACGGATGCATCTTTAACGTCATAATAACTACTTGAGTAATAAACTCCGTTTTGGCAATCCGTTTTACATGCAGTAATTACTGATTGATTTAATTCTACTCCGTTAACCTCTCTTGAAAAACTTGTACATTCAATATTACAACGATCTTGGCAGACAGGATTTAAAGGAGCAAGAACCATGTTTTCTATTTTATTAGATCCGCCGAAATCATTCCCGGTAATACAATTGGTATAAAAGCTCCCTGCAAAGGCTACTTTACAAGTAAAAATGATTACTATAGCTAGTATGTTTTTAAGCAAATGCGGCATATAAGTGCTAAGTGCCTATAATATAATAAGTTAATTATTTCAAGGTTAAAAGTTTATTCTTTTTTATACAATAGAAAACTTACTTTTATTGAAAAGTAGTTTTCTTTATGCTAGCAATTCTTAACAGTTAGAACTTTATCCTTTTTTTATGAAATATATAAATTTTAGTATTACAGCTTTATCCTTATTAGCTTTAACCGGTTGCAGCAGTATGTCAAACTTATGGCTTGGCGATGATAAAAAAGAAAGATTAGTCGGCGAAAGAATTACCGTTTATCCTTCCGTTTTCTCAACTAGTATTGATGAAGGTTATAAAGGCACATTAATTTCCATTCCTCAAGCTCAAAATATAAATGAAATAAAAAGTTCAAACGGCATCAATTCCGTTTTATTTCCAAATTTAAGTTTTACAGCTAATTTTAAAAAATCTAAAGAATTTAGCTTTAAAGGTTCAAATACTTTTTCTAGCATTACTCAACCGATATTATTTGATAACCAAATAATAATTTTAGACCCCGCCGGTATGTTATTAGCATACGATCTGGATTCTAACAAAAAATTGTGGGAAACTGCTGAGCTTAGAAAAAAATCAAGTGCCGGGTTGTTTCACATCTCTCCGGATTTTTACCACGGCGGTATAACTCTTAAGGATAATATTCTTTTTGTAACTCTGGGTTTAAATACCATAACTGCTATTAATGCTGATGACGGTAGTATTATATGGTCTAAAGAGATAGCGAGCCCTACTCGCTCTACTCCCGCTCTTGCAAATGATTTACTGTTTATTCAAACACTTGATAACTCAACATATGCATTAAATGCTAAAACAGGTGAGATAGTTTGGGCGCACTATGGGGTTAAAAGTGATGTTAGTACAGTAGAAACCTCTTCACCTGTTGTGGTTAGTAATATTGTATTAGTTCAATATAGCTCAGGGGAAATCGTCGGAATAGAAACAACAACCGGTAATGAGCTTATGTCCTTAAGTAATAATAGCGGACTCGAAAGGCTTGGTGCACATAAGCAGTTTCATAGCGTAGTTCATAAAATTATTTTAGAAGAAAGCTTATTAATTTTTTATGATAATGAGGGGATCGTTTCAGCACTGAATTTAAAAGACGGTAAACAGTTGTGGAGTAATAAACTTGGTTTTAATAAACCGCTCTGGTCATGCGGAGAGCTCGCAATCGGAATCAATGAATCCAAAGAGCTTATAGCTTTCAATAAATATGATGGCAGAATAAAGTGGCAAACCAATCTGAAGTTATTTGAAGATCAAAAAAATAAACATCATACTATTTGGTCGGAACCTATTGTTGGAAATAATAAAATTTTAATAGTAAATTCCCAAGGACAATTATTCGAATTTGATATAAATAGCGGTGAAAAATTATTTCAAAGAGAGGTAATTAAAAATGTAATGACGGCTCCGATTATTTTTAATGGTAAATTATATTTACTTTCCAATAACGGTAAAATTGTAGAGTATTCTTAAATTGGCGCACTGCGAACACCATCATGCTCACAGCTCTTTTAATATAAATGAAATTTTATCGTTTATAGGGCTTGATGCGAGTAGTGAGGGTTTAATACTAACCCTATTTTTAACCGGGCTTGCTGCAAGTTTTACTCATTGTATTGGTATGTGCGGGCCTATAGCCTTAACTCAGATGAGTATGAGGCTAATGCATTTGCCTAAGGAAAAGATGCAGGAAAAATACAAATTAAATGCTGCACTTTCCTTACCCTACTATTTCGGTAAAGCTTTTACATATGTAATGTTGATGTTAATTGCGATGATATTTTCAAAAAGTATAAAAAATATTCCTTATATAAAGTGGGCAGCTCTGACATTATTGATTATTACTGCTCTTCTGTTTATAAAGTCAGGCATTACTAAAACTTTCCAACTCTTTGATTTAAAATTACCTTTTAAAAATAAACTTGATAACTTTTTTGCCAGAAAAGTAAGTAAGTTAAATTTAAGCCCATTTGGTTTTAAAGGATTTATTATGGGAATGATTTTAGGGCTTATCCCCTGTGGAATTGTATATGCTTCTATAATTACCGTTATATCACGAACTGAAAGCTATTTTACAGCTATAATAGCTATGTTTATGTTCGGGCTTGCCACTATCCCTGGCTTATTTTTAGTCTCATATGTAGGAGGACAAATACTTAACAGTAAAAAAGCTATTTTTAACTCTCTCTATTCACTAATGATGTTTGTTAATGCCTACCTAATAATTTCATATGCTTTTAACTTAATATCCTAATAAATTAATATAAGCACATTATTAAAAACTACAAAAAATAAATTATATCATTAATATTAAAATATAGTTATTTTTTATTTTATTTAATGAAAAAATTATTTTTACTAAGACATGCCGATGCTCCTTTTAATAGCAGTCAATCAGATTTTGATAGAGCTTTAAGTAAAAAGGGTAAGGAGGAATGTTTATATTTAAACAAATATTTTCTAAATAACCCTGTTCCTGAACTCATTTTATGTTCTAATGCTATACGTACTAAGCAAACAGCTGAAATAGTTCTTAACAATTTATCCGATAAAACCAATCTGATATTTAAGCAAGAATTATATAATTCCTCTATTAATAACCTTATAAGCATTATTGAAGATACAAATGATGATATAAACACTTTAATGGTAATCGGCCACAACCCTTCAATCACCCTGCTTTCAGAAATTTTATCTCCTACCAATAAGCACGTATTTCCTGAAGTTTCAGATTATGCAATAACCGCTAAATTAGTTGTGCTAAATATAGATACTAACAATTGGTTTCCTCTTACAAATTACCAAACTTCTATATTAGATCTAGTTTTCCACAAAACTTACTAACATTTTATGTTAATAAGTTGTGAGCAATTTATCTCCTGTTAGTAACTAACACTTTATTAGACACTCCTAAGAGTTATTCACACGTATTATCAACATGTGAATAAAAATTTTGAGGTAAATGTTGATATGTTGATAACTCATTTTATAAAATGTTTCTAGAGCTCTAAAAATATATATTTATAAGATGTTTTTTACATAAAATATTTTTGTTGATATCTATGTTGGTAATGTATTTAAAAGTTTTAATTAACATTTCAACACTCCTATATTATCTATTACTTATTAAAGTATTTAAGATAAATAATAATGATAGTAGAAAAGACTCTGTTGAAAATTTTAAATGATAAAAAACCTACAAGTAGAGTGCCGGTATGGTTAATGAGACAAGCCGGGAGATATTTACCCGAATATAGAGAGGTACGAAAAAATTTTAAAAATTTCCTGGAATTTTGTTTTACTCCCGAAGCTGCCGCTGAAGTTACCATTCAACCGTTAAGAAGATTTGATTTGGATGCGGCAATTATTTTTTCCGACATACTAACCATACCTTACGCTTTAGGAGTTGAAGTAAATTTTAAGCAAGGTGAAGGTCCTCACTTGGAAATTACAAACACCGAAGAACGTATAAATCAACTTGAAATGGTGAAAATAAAAGATCTGGAAAAAGTTTTCACGACAATAAAATTAGTAAAGAAAGAACTGGATAGCAACTACCCCGGTAAAACTTTAATCGGGTTTGCAGGTTCTCCCTGGACAATTGCCTGCTACATGGTGCAAGGAGTAAGTGATCAAAAATTTGGGAAAGTTAAAGTTTTCGCAGAGGAGAACCCCTATGTATTTCAAAAATTAATTGATAAAATAATTGAAGCTACCGTGTTTTATCTAAAAGAACAGATTAAAAGTGGGGCTGATGTAATAAAGTTATTTGATTCATGGGCAGGGGTGCTGTCAGGTACCGAATATCAGAGGTGGGTAATAGAACCTAATAAAAAAATTATAAAAAAAGTCAGAGAAGAATTCGAACAGATCAAAATAATAGGGTTTCCTCGAAATTCCGGGGAACAACTATATAAGGAATATGCCACACAAACAGGAGTGGACTGCTTAAGTATATCAGATGATATCTCACTTTTACAGGCAAAAGATAATATTAAAGATAAGGTAATACAAGGAAACTTTAACAATCTTTTGCTTGCAACTTCCAAAAAAGATATTAAACAAGAGGTGGAAAAAATTTTGAGAATTACTCATGGCCGCCCATACATTTTTAATTTAAATCATGGTGTGGTTCCGGAAACTCCGATAGAAAATGTACAAGAACTTATAGAAAATATTAGAAACTTCAGAATATGAAAGCCGAAAGCTTAGAAAATATACATATTGAGCAAAACATAACTCAAGTACTACGTGAGCAGCCTAGTAACATTGAAGCCGAGCAGGGATTACTGGGCGCTTTACTTAACAACAATGAGCATATTAATAAGGTTGCTGATTTCCTTATTGCCGATCACTTTTATCTGCCGCTGCATAAAAAAATTTATGAAAATATTATAAAGTTCATTGAAAAAGGTTTAGTAGCCAATCCGATTACCTTAAAAAATTATCTTGAAAAAGAAGAAGATTTGCAGGAATCAGGAATAAAAAGCTTCGATTATTTGGTTAAGCTTGCTGCAAGTGCAACAACTATTGTGAATGTGGAATCATTTGCTCGGCTTATTTATGAATGCGCAATCAGAAGAAAGTTAATAACTATCGGGGAAGACATAGTAAATGATTCTTTTATCAATAATTCTGACGAAGATGGCTTTAAGCAGATAGAGAAAGCTGAGCAAAAGCTGTTTAATTTAGCTGTACAGGGTCAATCCGACTCAAAACTTCTTACCCTAAAGGACTCAATCAAGATAACTTTAAAACGTCTTGATACAGCTTTAAAACGCGGTGGCGGATTAAGTGGGGTAACTACAGGGTTTATAGAACTTGATAATTTGCTTGGTGGATTACAAAGTTCTGATTTATTGATACTTGCTGCCAGACCCTCGATGGGTAAAACTTCACTTGCTATCAATATGGGTATACATGCGGCAGAAAGCTTTCTTGAAGAAAATAAGAAATCAGGTGAAGGTAAACCGAAATCGGTTGCTATATTCTCACTTGAGATGTCAGCTGAGCAAGTTGCTATGAGGATGCTTTCCGTAAAAACTAAGATAAACGGCAGTAAAATAAGGCTAGGAACAATCAGACAGGAAGAGCTTGCCCTGCTTTCCTCGGAAACTAATAATTTGAATCAGCTTCCGGTATTTATTGATGATACTGCTGCTATTTCAATTTCCGCTTTAAGAACAAGGGCAAGAAGATTAAAAAGGCAGCATAATTTAGGCTTGGTTATTGTAGATTATTTACAGCTTTTAACCGGCTCCGGCTCAAGTGATAACAGAGTACATGAAATAGGTGAAATTTCTCAAGGTTTAAAAGCTATTGCAAAAGAACTGGATGTTCCTGTGCTTGCGCTATCGCAGTTATCGAGGGCGGTAGAATCAAGAGAAGATAAACGTCCGCAGCTTTCGGACTTACGTGAAAGCGGTAATATTGAGCAGGATGCTGATGTGGTAATGTTTATTTATCGGGAAGAGTATTATCTTGAGAGAAGGAAACCAGTATCCGACCCCGATAAAATGAATGAGTGGCAATTAAGCCATGACAGGGTGCATAATACCGCGGAAGTAATTGTTTCCAAACAAAGGAACGGGCCGATCGGTAGTAAGTTACTATACTTTGATTCTTCAACTACGGCTTTCGGGAACTTGGATATTAATATGGATCATCATAATCCGGATTATTAAAATTTAAAAAATTGAAGAGAAGTAATATAGCTAAAAAAGGTAGTTAATAATCTAAGTACAATACTATTATAAAAAACAATATTTTTTATTTCTTTAATTTTAATATTCTTTCTTAAAATTTTATTAATAAGCTTATATCCAAGGGTGGTTTTTTGTGCTTTTATCGTTTTATAATAAAAGAAATATACCTATTTAAAATTTAATAATTAACGTTAATTATATATTTAATATATGGATATCCCTTTACTAAATATAAGCTTTACATAAAAAATATTGAATGATAAATGAAAATGAGTAATTCTAAGATCAGTTATTTAAACTAATTAAATTTTAGGATTAAAAATATGAATAAGAAGTTTGTAAGCCTTTTAAGTGTATTTGCAGTTATGGTTGTTTTAGCAGCTAAAGAAGGTAGTAGAAGGGATCCTGATTACTTAGTTTCTCCTCTTAAGAATGTGAAGTTTGTTGAGCAATCTATGGATGCTATGGCTATAGGTGCTTATTAAGTTGCCCAAGCTATAGAAAAGTATATAACTATTGTTAGTTTTATATAAAGAAGAAAATTGAACTTAATGATAGGATTTAAAAATATCAATTTATATATTATAGCAACTTGTTTTTTAGCCTTTTTTTTAATCGCGTTTTATAAAATGCATAAGATAAAAAGTATTAAGCAATTTGCAATTGGATATTATAAAACAACTAATATTAACTCTTTAATTTTTGCCTTTTTTGCTTCCTCAATCGGTGGAGGAAGTACTATTGGTATGTCAGCAAAGTTATATTTTATGGGAGGAATATTAATTGTTGGTCATTATCTATTTCAGCCGGTATGCTGGATGATAATGTCTAAAATAGTTTCAACTGGTATAGAAAAATTTAAGGGGTGTATTTCAGTTAGTGAAATAATGTATAAGCTATATGGCAACTATGCTAGAAGATTAACTAGTGCAGCTGCAGTAATTATGGGGATAGGAATAACTGCTGCACAAATAACCGTATTATCTAAAGTATTAAATTATATTTTTGGTATAGAACCAATTAAAGGTATTTTAACTGGTTATTGTGTTTTAATTTTATACTCTTTATTGTCTACCTATAAAACTATTTATTTCATTGAGATATTAAAATTTATAATGTCTTTTTTGATTTTTCCGATAGTTTATATAGTGACTTTTGCTGAGATAGGTGGTGTCGATACTATAATTGAAAGACTTCCAGATACGCATTATAAAATTGATTTAACACCAAATAATCTTATAATGCTACTAAGTTTGATGCTTTTTAGTTTACTACCTGAATTTACTCCCCCTTTTATTCAAAGATGTTTAATGGCTAATAATGCTAAACAGTTAAAGGAAAGTTTAAAATATATAATGTATATTTTTATTCCTTTTACTTTATCATTATGTGCAATAGGATACATTATAAGTATATCTGCTATTGATATAAATCCTGACGAAGCATTATTATATTTCATAAATTACTTATTACCAGCGGGGCTAAAAAGCCTAATGATAATTGGGATTATAATTATCATTATAGTGATGGCTGGAACCTGGTTAAACTCAATTACTATAATTTTAACTAGTGATTTAATAGAAACCTTAAATTTAAAAATACCTAATAGTAAACAACTACATATTTTAAGGTTTGTAAGTTTAGGCCTATCCATAATTTCAATATTTGCTGCTATCAATGCTAAAGAATTTTCAACATTATTAAATATTGTTTTGAATATTTGGAATCCCATTACTTTAATTCCCCTATCCGCAGGATTCTTAGGGTTTAGAACAAATTCTTCATCATTTATAGTAAGTACAATATTAGGATTATCATCTACATGTATTAGCGGCTATGTTACCGGCGAATTAGCTGTGCTTAGCTTATGTTTCGGTACTATGGGTAGTGCGATCGGTTTATTCGGTATGCATTATTTACAAGTGCTGAAAGGAAAAATAGGAATGGAATTTAAGGAAACAGCTAAATTCGACTTGAGGAAACTCATTAAATATAAAACCAAAGTAATAAAACAAGCATTAAGCAAACCGCTTAAAGCTATCCCGCAGGTATTCAAAAAGAAAAGCGAACATATTAAATATCATGGTTTCTGTGCTTTTACTTTAACTTATTACTTTATTTATACCTTAAGTTTAACTTCCGACCCGGCACATAAAATATTTGCTTATATTATTTCTGTTGGATACTTATTATGTATGTTGCTGCTGTTAAAAGATTTTGTATTTTCTAAATCTTTTCAGCAGAAATATTTACACTTATATTGGTATTTTACCGTAACTTTTTGCTTACCACTTGCTTCAAGTTTCATGTTATTCGCAAGTCATGGGGATAATTTCTGGGTAATTAATGGAGTACTGGCTGCAATTTCGCTTTATTTATTTGTTGATGCAATAAGCTTTTTGGTTCTACTTTCTATAGGGGTAGTGTTCGGGTACGTTATTTTTACGCTTACCGGGCAAAAGGTAGGAAATACAGAAGATTATAATGCGCTCACGATTGGCTATATTTATCTCTTTTTAATGTTTATCTCTTTATTCTTTTTTAGAAGAAAAGAAAAAGAGCAAGAGGAGAGGGTGCAAACTATGCATATATTTGGCGGGGCAATGGCACATGAGGTAAAAAGCCCACTTGCCACCCTTAATATGTGCGCGTCGACAATAACAGGTCAGTTAGAAAAAACTTATAATGAAAGTCATGATAAAGAACACTTTTCTATACAAAAAGAAGATATGGAAATATTACTTCAGTTCAGCAAAATGCTGGAAAAAGTAAGCGTACAAGGAATATCCACCGTAGACGGTCTTCTTACCTCTTTAAAAAGTGATGTTATTGCAGATGATAAAGAAGTTTATTTTATTAAAGATTGCGTTATGCAGGCAGTTTCCGAGTATCAGGCATTAAATAATAACTTAAATAAAATTAGTATCAAATTAACTAATAACTTTAAATTTTACGGATCACTGCATTATCTAAAGCATGTACTTTTCAACCTGCTTAGCAATTCATATAAATACGGCGGCAGAAATATTGAAATTGATATATGGACAAAAGGCAACCAGCTATACTTTAGAGATAAAGGCAAAGGAATAGCGGAAGAAGATTTACCTTATATATTTGATAGGTTTTACAGCAAAAATAAAACCGGTACAGGTATAGGACTTGCATTCTGTAAAATGGTTATGGAAGATATAGGCGGGAATATTAATTGTAAATCCAAGCTTGGGGAATATACCGAATTTGCTCTTTTCTTCCCGAAAATCAGTAAAGCGCACAAGCTCTATTGAAAACTTCGGTATTTAATAAACTATTTTTTTTCATCACCATTTTGGGGGCTATCAGTCGAAGGCTTACTTAAGGCGGCAGTTAAGGCATATTCGCATAGCTCTTCAAAAGATACGCCGTTTTTATCTGCTATAGCCTTGAGTTTTTCAAGGCTATCCATTACTTCCTGCGGGATTACCCCACCTCTTTGCTTCATTAGCCATTCCGCTTGGAAATAGAGCGGATGATGACTCTGGTCAGGGTTACCGATATATACGGTAAAAGGAGCTTTTACTCCGTTAAAATTACATGGAATAGTAAATTTTTTCATATTAATCCCTTAAGCTTGAAATCCCTCTATTATATAAGAATACTATCAAAATTATATGTAAGCAATAATTAGTGTTGACAAGAACTCAAGCATTAATGAGAATGATTCTCATTCTCATTAATATAAGGAAGAATTATGACAATAAAGTATGAAAAATTGTTTGCAACCGTAGATAATATTAAAGTAGGTAACCAAATATACAGTGCTTACCAACTTGCTAAGCTTATGTCTTTTCTGCCGCTCGAGATGTTTATCGATTCATTTGTATACAGTGGTATAGGACTGGTAAATACAATGCTTTGCGGAGGTATGCGTTTAGGCAAAGACTATTTGTATAACGGATATGAAGATAAGGACAAAGAAAACCAGTTTGAAACTTTAACCTTAGACTTTACCAAATTATCTGAAAGCCTACCTGCCTATATAGAGCAGGAGTACGAGCAATTTTCAATGAAATATTTCCTATCTGATCATATGGAAGAGCTTAAAACCGGTGCACTTATGCATCTGGCCTTAGAAAATCTTGCTTCTGAAAATATATATAATAAGATTGCCGGCTTTGATGATAAATTCAAATCCATTGATATAAATATCCCAAAAGATACTTTTTTATATAATCTCCATACGACCTATGATTATAGCCATAAAGGGGCGCATTTTGAGCATTCGGTAATTAACCCTCCGCTGTGTGTTCTGTATGAAAATAAACCTTTAGTTGAATGCTCATCAATTTATATTAGGGAACCGATAGAGCATGCTTTGTTTGCAATAGAAGCTTATAAGTATATATTTATTGACATCCCGTATGAAACTGTAACGGCAATATGTGAATATACGGAAATATTTAATTATATGCAGGATAAACATGATGAGTTATAAATTACTAAAATTAAGATAGCACAATCAAAGTTTACCATTTAACCAAACCCTGCTATATTTTCAAAAAAATCCGGAAAGTAGGATATGAAATTTACATTAGCGTGGTTAAAAAAATACCTAAAAACCGAAGCATCAATTACTGAAATTACTCATGCTTTAACAAATTTAGGGCTCGAGGTAGAAGAGGTGATAGATAATGCTAAGGCATATCAATCGTTTATAGTTGCTGAGATTGAAGAGGCAGTGAAGCATCCTGACGCTGAAAAATTAAAAGTTTGTAAAGTAAATAATGGGAATGAAACCTTGCAAATTGTTTGCGGGGCACCGAATGCGCGAGCAGGTTTAAAGGTGGTTTTGGCTCCGATCGGAACTAAAATTCCTCTAAACGGAATGGAAATAAAAGCTGCAAAAATTAGAGGCGTTGAAAGTAACGGTATGCTTTGTTCAGCTGAAGAGCTAGGTTTGAGCGGAGATGGAGAAGGAATAATAGAACTCGAAGGCAACGCAAAAATAGGGCAAAATTTTGCAGAAGTAGCCGGTTTAAATGAAACAATATTTCATATCGGGCTTACCCCTAATCGGGGAGATGCCGCCTCGGTTTACGGAATTGCCAGAGATTTAAGTGCAACATCAATCGGAGAGTTAATTACCCCTAAAAGCAATTATTCTATCAAGAGCAGAGCAGAATCTAAGATCAAAGTTACTATTGAAGATAGGGCAGGGTGCTATGAGTTCTTAGGAAGATATATAGGGGATGTAAAAAACTCAGTTCTTGCAGAAAATATTACAAAAACTCTCGAATTAATCGGCTCTGGCTCTAAAACTGTCTTAGTAGATATTTCAAATTACACCATGATGGAATTCGGAAGACCTAACCACATATATGATGCCGATAAAATAGAAGGCGATATTGTGGTAAGAAAAGCAAAAAGTAAGGAAAAATTTATTGCTTTAGGAGGAGAAGAGCTACAGCTTGATGAGGATATGCTTGTGGTTGCCGATAGTAGGAAAATTTTAGCAGTAGCAGGTATAATAGGCGGTGAATTAAGTAAAGTTGATGAAAATACCAAAAATATTTTTCTTGAAGTAGCAAACTTTAACCCCTTGGATATAGCACGCACGGGTAGAAAATTAAATATAAATACCGACGCCCGTTATAGGTTTGAAAGAAGGGTGGATGCCGGCATTTCCGAATTCTTTATAAACCACTTAACCGAAGCGGTTGTGACAAATTGCGGAGGAGAAGCATCAAACTTAGTTAGCGTATATGGTGAGCAGCCCGAGTATATTTCAGAAATTAAATTTTCTCCGACTATTATAGGTAAAGTAGCAGGCTTTGAAATTGAACAAACTAAGATAAATGAGATATTGCAAAAGCTAGGTTTTATTATTGAAGAAAATAAGGTGAAAATCCCTACCCACCGTAGAGGTGATATAACAAGTGAAATAGATTTAGTAGAAGAAATTTTAAGAGTTTATGGTTTTGAGAACATTCCTTCCGGTGAAATATTAATCAAGGCTACAGAGCTCTTTAACAATGCTCGAGAAAAAGAAAAGAGAATATCTGAAAGGCTTAGGCTAAGGGGACTTGATGAGGTAATAAGTTGGTCATTTACGGATGAACAAACTGTTAAAAATTTCGGGTTTGATAACTTGATTATGCTCGAGAACCCGATCAGTAGCGAGCTTTCAGTAATGAGGCCGACAATTATACCAAACCTTTTAGGGTTTATAGCAAAAAATTTAGCACGCGGTTTTAATAATTTCGGGCTATTTGAAAGAGGGCATATTTTCGGTAAAGAATTTAGAGATTTGCAATCAGCTTGTATTTCTGGAGTTAGGGTAGGGAATATGAGTGATAAAACTGTACATAAAGAAGAAAGAAAGGCTGATTTTTATGATATAAAATCAGATGTTTTTGCAATATGCAGTGAAGCACTGCTAAACCCTGAGAATTTAAGTGTAACAAAAAATGTACCGCAATATTATCATCCTTATAGAAGCGGCGCATTTAAACTTGGTAATAAACTCATAGCTTTTGCAGGGGAAATACACCCTAATATCCTTAAAACCCTTAATATAAAAGAAAGCGTTATAGGCTTTGAAGTATTTTTAGAAAATATACCGAAAGTAAATGCTAAAAATGCTAAAAGCAAACTAGAGTTATCGGCTTTTCAAGCAGTAAACCGTGACTTTGCTTTTATTGTTGATGAAGCTTTAGAAGCACAAAGCATATTAAAAGTTATTAGATCAGTAAATAAATCTCTTATAGAAAATGTGTCAATTTTTGATATTTATAGTGGTAATGGGGTAGAAGAAGGCAAAAAATCAATTGCACTTAGTATTAAAATCCAACCTAAGGATAAAACTTTATTTGATAAGGAGATTGAAGAAATTTGTACAAGTATCATAAATGAAGTATCGGCTAAATGCGGAGCAAAATTACGTTAATAAAAATTTAAGAGAACTTAACTGAAGTAATTTTTAGTTAAAATATTAAAAAAATACAAAAGGTTATAGACTAAAAATAGTTTACCATTTATATACTTACAGGTAAAAAAGACTTTGTAAGTTATATGGTTTTAGGGTTATTTAGAGGTGGTCACAACAAGTTAGTAGGAAATAATAATAGTTCCTCTAAAGCTGCTTTTGCTGAAGACTCTTTAAATAATATTTCAAACTTTATAAAAAAGAAAAATGCCGATAAAAATATTTTAGGTATTATACAATTCCAAAATTTACCTGTTATTATTTTTAGTTACGGAATAGAGTTTTCTAAAGTTTTGGCCGAAGGTATAACTAAAAGTTTTTATGATAAATTTCATGATAGAATACATCTTGAAAAAATTAGTTCCGACTCACTTCTATTTTGCATAGCAGAGAATGATGAGGAAGAAGCATATAATACTTTAAGAGAAGTTTTTAAAGCTTTAAAAATTCATTCTTCTCAAGATGTGGAAAAGCCGGTTTACTTATGTTTTAACTGCGGCACAAGTGTGCTCGCTTCCTCACTTGAAGAAGCGATAAACCAAGCATATATGGCCTTATTTGAATGCAAAAACAAAGATGGTTATGTTCATTATATTTATAATGAGGATATCTCTCAAAAAATGCTTCAACATCAAAACCATATGAAGTTAGCAGCATATTTTCAAAGAGCTATTATCGAAAACCGTTTACGCTTGGCATTTCAGCCCATAATTGACAGTAAAACCGGAAAAGTTAAGCATCATGAATCTTTACTCAGAATAGTTACCGAAGAAAATAAAATAATTTCAGCAGGGCCTTTTATCCCTATTGCAGAATCAATGCGCTTTATCGACCAAATTGATTTTTTAGTGTTAGACCTGGTGGTTAAGGAGCTTAGGTTTAATCCCGACGTTACTCTTGCTATGAATATTTCTAACCTTTCAATTGATAATACCGAATGGTTAAGGAAAGCTAAAAACCTACTTAAAGATTCCGGGATTGCATCCAGATTAATAGTTGAAATTACTGAGACTAGTATGCACAGAGAACTATCAAAAGTTGCCTATTTTGTTGATACATTGCAAAGCCTCGGGTGCTTAGTTGCAATAGATGACTTTGGCGCGGGCTATACTTCTTTTACTCAGCTTAAAATGATTCATGCTGACTTAATTAAAATTGACGGAATATTTATTCGCGATATAGTTGATAACCATGATAGCCGTTTATTTGTCCAAACATTATTAGGATTTGCCCATGGTTTCGGGATAAAAACAGTAGCTGAATTTGTAGAAACCGGAGAAATCGCGAAGACTTTAATTGATCTTAATATAGATTATATGCAAGGAAATTACTTTAGCCCTGCGGTAAATTACCGTACATGGATTAAAGATGATGTTTATAAAATTTTGAATTGAGTATGAGTGAATTTTTATTACAGAACTATCTAACCATTAAAGCGCTCCATATTATTTCAATAATTTGTTGGATGGCAGGGTTATTTTATCTCCCCAGGCTCTATGTATATCATACTAAAGCTAAGGTAGGCTCCGAGCTCGATCAAACTTTACAGGTGATGGAAAGAAAGCTTTTAAAGATGATAATGAACCCGAGTATGATAGCAAGCTTTGTGTTCGGGATTTTATTAATATATATAATCGGATTTGAAAGCGGCAAGTGGCTGCATGTTAAGATTCTATTAGTATTAATTATGGCTTTCACCCATGGCTTAATGGCAAAATATAGAAAAGATTTTGCGATGGGCAAAAATATTAAAGCTGATAAATTCTATCGCGTGCTTAACGAAGTTCCGACTATCCTTATGATAATTATAGTCTTCCTTGCAATAACAAAACCTTTTTAAATAAAAATAAAGTAAACTTTTTAAAAGTAGTGTTGCAAAGCAATAATAAAAAGTTTTTCTGTTTTTGCAACCCTACATGAAGCCGGCGCTCATGCTCTTTTACCCTAAAAAACTAGCGAGAAGTTATCTTTCTAAGGTTGATTTATTAGCATAAGAAATAGCATCTAATAATTTTGACGCAACCCTTTGAGGTATTACAACTTCTTGTGATATTTCATCCGGGGACTTTATATCTTTAAATGATAAAAAACTAGTTATATGGCATATTAACTCGTGAGGAAGCCTGAGTAATAATGAATCACTTTCATCTTTATCAAGCTGAGTTTTTTTGCAAATTTTGGCTAAGATGAGAAAGTTGTCTTGTTTATAACGCTTTGCTTGATCCATAAGAGACTTCATCTTTTCCTGCTCTTCTACTGTAAACTTCAATGAGGAGGAGGTTTCTATATTAAGTATGACCTTAATTCCCGGCAGTAATTGCATAAAACTTCTGAAATTACTTTGATCAATTCCATTTTTGTAAAGTCTTTCAATTTTCTCACGAAATATTGTTTGATTTTGTAAATTCAAAAAATTAATTTCTTCACGTTTATCCGGACTTATGCTTGTGTCATCATGTAGAGTTATTTCCAGTATTGACTTGTTATTTTCTAAGAGCTTAATTAATTCTATTGCTCCTTTATCAGTTATATAGTCTTTACTTAAGTTAAGCGAGGTTATAGTCTTATTCTCCTTTAAAGCTTCTACTATTGCTATCCATACTGCTTCTCTTATATTGTTATAACCTAAGTTAAGCGAGGTTATAGTCTGATTCTCCTTTAAAGCTTCTGCTATTGCTATACCTCCTGCTTCTCTTATTTTGTTATAACCCAAGTTAAGCGAGGTTATAGTCTTATTCTCCTTTAAAGCTTTTGCTATTGCTATCCCTCCTGCTTCTCTTATATCGTTACCACTTAAGTCAAGCGAGGTTATAGTTTTATTTTCCTTTAAAGCTTCTGCTATTGCTATACCTCCTGCTTCTTCTATATTGTTATCACTTAAGTTAAGCGAGGTTATAGTCTTATTCTCCTTTGAAGCTTCTGCTATTGCTATCCCTCCTGCTGCTCCTATATCGTTACCACCTAAGTCAAGCGAAGTTATAGTTTTATTTTCCTTTAAAGCTTCTGCTATTGCTATCCCTCCTGCTTCTCCTATATTGTTATCACTTAAGTTAAGCGAGGTTATAGTCTCATTTTCTTTTAAAACTTCAAAGAGAATTTTTAATTGAGATTCAGTAAAACTAGTAGCTTGTAAATTAAATCCTGAATATTGATTTAGTTGTTCTTTAAGCCTGAATTGCAGCTCCTCAACTCCTAAAGCTGCTATCTCATTCCAATTATCCTGAGTAAAATACGTCATAAATATCCTATATTATTTTAAATTACATTACATAATATTATACCATATTATTGTTACTATTTTATTTCATATTTGGCTTTTTATTGATAATATATATTATTTAGTATAGATGTAAAAAAATTAAAAAATCTACTTTTTATTTTTTACTTTTTTGATTTCAAATTACTATCCTTTTAAGCTCGGGATCTTACATCTTAAATGCTTTTAAGTTATTATGCGTCTAAATTATATTTTATGCAAAATAAGCTATGATTAAGAATAATAAATTAAAAGCAGTAGTATTAATAGGCTCTGAACAAGAAGAGGAATATGCAATTCTATCGTAGATTTATAACAAGGAAGGCTACCTGATTATAGGTAACGGTAAAGACCCGATCGGTAATAAAGACTTACACAGCTTAAAGGGGCGAATAGACCATAACACACTGACTATTTCCTCGGGTTTAAAAATTTACCTATGCTGATTACGTTATCAATTCTTCTTTCCAGAAATCCTATGGTGTCCTGATGGTTTATTGAATTATCGTTTAACCAATATATTAATGTAGAAGAATAGACGGAAGAAAGAAGAGTACGCTTAGTATAATAATTAAAATCGGTAGATTTATCAAACCCTGCTTCATACCAAATTATATCGGCAGTCTGCCATAATAATTTTAATCCGAGCGGCGACTTAAACGGAATACTTAAATAGGCCACCGTTTTGGCAATTACTTCTTTATTATCCGCATATATATTTAGCTTTATTTTAATTGCCTCACTTATCCTATCTCTTATCCGCATTTTATCCAAGTTGAGCTTCTTAAGCTCAGAAAGCATCTTTGCTTCATTGATCGCAATAAAATATTCTATAATTCCGTCTACCCCATTTTCAAAAACCACCTCCCCCAGGTATTTATTATACCCTGCATTTTGAGAGGCTTGTTCCAGAGATTTAACCCCCCAACCGGCTGTGGGAACAATTTTAATTATTTCTTCTAAAATTTTCTCTTTTATTATATCTTGTTTTGTCATAAATCTATTATGGATGGTTTATTAAAATAGCGCATGTGCACATGTTTATAAGTAGGTAAGAGTATTGTATGTCAAAAAGTAGAGAAATTAAAATACATTCTAAAGAAGAGTTTGAAAAAATGCGTATTGCAGGCAAATCTGCTGCTGAAGTTCTGGATTTTATAACTCCTTATATTAAACCTGGGGTTACAACGTTGGAACTTAATGATCTATGTCATAATAAAATAATAGAGATGGGAGGCATACCTGCTCCTTTAAATTATAAAGGGTTTCCTAAATCAATCTGCACTTCGGTAAACCATGTTGTCTGCCACGGCATACCAAGTGAGAAAGTATTAGATAACGGGGATATATTAAATATTGATGTTACAGTGATTATGGATGGTTGGCACGGTGATACAAACAGAATGTATTATGTCGGAGACAAAGTTCCTATAAAAGCAACCAGGCTGTGTCAAATTACCTATGAAGCAATGATGCTCGGTATAGAGCAGGTAAAACCGGGGGTAAAACTTAATGAGATCGGCAGAGCCATTCAAACTTATGCCGAGAAAAACGGTTTTTCGGTAGTAAGAGACTTCTGCGGGCATGGAATCGGACAAAAATTTCATACTGCTCCTAATGTATTGCACTATTATGACAAAACGGAGGATCTGGTATTAGAAGAGGGAATGTTTTTTACAGTTGAGCCTATGATTAATGCAGGAAAATATGAAACTAAAGTTTTAGGCGACGGTTGGACGGCAGTTACAAAAGATCGGTCACTTTCCGCGCAATTTGAGCATACTATTGCAGTTACAAGAGACGGATTTGAAATATTCACCACCTCTCCGAAATCTTATATATTGCCGCCTTATAAGTGAGGTTTTACCTGTGCTTCAGAAGTTCTTATTTCCTTGCTTCTTTGAAGTCGCTATGCTAACATAAATCCTCATAAAATAATAATATCAGTACAAGATGAGCAACGTTTCCAAAAATGAAGAGTCTACATTAAGTAAAACCAGCCAAGATTATGGGGCACATTCCATTCAAGTACTAAAAGGGCTTGAAGCGGTAAGAAAAAGACCGGGAATGTATATTGGTGATACCGATGACGGCTCAGGCCTTCACCATATGGTTTATGAGGTAGTGGATAATGCTATTGATGAAACTTTGGCAGGATATTGTACCAAAACATATGTAGCGATAAATCAGGACGGCTCGGTTACGGTGCGCGATGACGGGCGTGGTATACCTACCGGTATTCATAAGGAAGAAGGAGTTTCAGCCGCTGAAGTTATTATGACTCAACTGCATGCGGGAGGGAAATTCGACAGTAATTCTTATAAAGTATCAGGGGGCTTGCACGGGGTCGGGGTTTCCGTAGTAAATGCTTTATCCAGCTGGCTTGAATTAGTGATTTGGCGTGACGGCAAAAAGCATTTTATGCGCTTTACCGACGGAGTTGCAGACGAAAGACTTAAAGTAGTCGGAGACAGTGAAGGTAAGCGCGGTACACAAGTTACCTTTATGCCTTCAAATGAAATTTTCTCAGGGATTGAATTTAGTTTTAATACTCTTGAACACAGATTAAAAGAGCTGGCATTTTTAAATTCCGGTGCAGAAATAATTTTAGAAGATTTCCGAGAAGAACCGAAGAAGAGCGTAACTTTTAAATATGAAGGCGGTATTTCGGAATTTGCAAAATATTTGGATAAAAACAAGCACCCTATTCACCCTACAATATTTATGACAGGGGAATCAGATGGGATTGTTGTTGAATGTGCTATGCAATGGAATGACAGTTATCATGAAAATTCTTTTTGCTTTACAAATAATATTAGGCAAAGAGACGGCGGGGCACATTTAGCCGGCTTTAGAGGGGCATTAACCCGTACGTTAAATGCCTATGCTAATGAATCAGGCGTATTTAAAAAGCAAAAAGTAGAACTTTCCGCAGAAGATATGAGGGAAGGCTTAACTTCGGTATTATCGGTAAAAGTACCTGACCCGAAATTCTCTTCTCAAACTAAAGATAAGTTAGTAAGTAGTGAAGTAAGGCCGGTTGTTGAGTCAATTGTTGCTGAAAAGCTTGCCAAATGGCTTGAAGAAAACCCTAACCAAGCGAAAACAGTCGTAGGCAAAATTCTGGAAGCCGCTTTTGCCAGAGAGGCCGCCAGGAAAGCAAGGGAGCTAACACGTAAGAAAAGCTCCCTTGAAATGTCTACTATTTCCGGGAAGCTTGCTAATTGCCAAGAAAAGAATCCGGAGCTATGTGAGATATTCTTAGTAGAGGGAGATTCGGCAGGCGGTTCCGCTAAACAGGCAAGAGATAGAAAAATTCAGGCAATTTTACCGCTTAAAGGAAAAATTTTAAATGTAGAGCGGGCAAGATTTGATAAGATGTTAAATTCCGCTGAAATCGGAACACTAATTACTGCGCTTGGCACTAGTATCGGTGATGAAGAGTTTAATATTGAAAAATTAAGATACCATAAAATTATTATAATGACTGATGCGGATGTTGATGGTGCACATATCAGAACTTTGCTGCTCACTTTCTTTTACCGTTATATGCCTGAGCTTATCAGGCGCGGGCACCTTTATATCGCTCAACCTCCGCTTTATAAAGTTAAGCGCGGAAACAGCGAAGTTTACTTAAAAGATGAAAGGGCTCTTCAGGAATATTTAGTTAGCTCAGCTTCCGAAGGGGCTATATTAGTTGAAAACGGAACACAACGGGCAGGTAAGGATCTTGCAAATTTATGTCAGCAAGTGTTGCAATTTTATAATCAGCTTACTCATTCGGTTAAAGCTATTTCAAAAAACCTTCTTGAGGTTGCCGTTCTTGCAAACTTCTTTAATTCATCTTCTACACTTGAAGAAGTAGCTGAAGATATGTTAAGCAGATTTAAAGCAATGACTGAAGGTAGTAAAGTTGAGTGGAGCTATAAGATCGAAGAGAAGACTCTCACCATTATTAGGCTGGAAAGAGGCGTACAGGAAAATTGGACTATTAACTTACATTCTTTGCCGCAAAGAGAAATAGATGCTTTGAATGCAGCCGCTAAAAATATTAGGTCAGTTTTTGCGCAAGCCGTAGAAATTAACTTTAAAGGGCAAAAATGCATATGTCATACTCCATCTGAATTAATTGAGAAGTTATTCGAAATAACCAGAAAAGGTTTATATATTCAGAGATTTAAAGGTTTGGGAGAGATGAACCCTGAGCAGCTATGGGAAACTACGCTTAACTCGGATGCCAGAACTTTGCTTCAAGTTAAAGTCCAGGATATTGACCAGGCTGAAGAAGTATTTTCCACCTTAATGGGAGAAGTAGTCGAGCCGAGAAGAGAATTTATTCAATCAAATGCTCTGAAAGTTGAAAACCTTGATGCTTAAATTTTAAAAGAAATGAAGTATTATTAGCCACGTTAATACGGGGCTTTTTTATTACTTACCTTAATTTCCTTCAACTAAACGATTTTGAAGTTCGTGTTGCATATATCGGCCTTTTACGTTATGTCCCACCAAACAAACCATTATAGCACCCAAACAAGCGCAAATCGGTATAATACTTAGCGAGTATTTATAAACCTCAAGATCATATATTTTAAATCCGCTGGCGCTTAAGGCTCCTGTCCAAAACATATCCATAGTTTTACCTATAATAGTATGAAAAAATGAGCCGCCAAGCATATTCATGCAATTTAAAAAAGCAATCGCCACACCTAAGTTTTGGGGCGCCACAAGATTAGACCCTGCTGCAAACACAAGAACTTGGTAACAACACATAACACCTAGCGCAAAAAGCAAGCAGGAAAGAAGTAAAGGGTTATATGTCTGACTTAGTAATAATATCATAAAGATACCCGCCATACTAAAGCCGCATATAGCAATCATAGGGTAATTTCCTAATTTTTTACTGCCTAGAGCAAGTACCGGTCCCCCGAAAAGCATACCGAAGAATACTAAAGACATAAGTCCCGCAGCATCTTCATTTTTTAAATTATAGGCAGTCATCAAATATTGCACTCCCCAGACATCCGCAAAACCTTCTAGTGTACCTACCATTAATAAGTTAGCAAGTGCAAGATACCAAATGACCGGAGAAGAAAGAATAACTTTAAAATTTGTTATTTTAAATTGTTCTTCTTTAACGGATTCCTTGGCATTCTCAGGTGAACGCAAGGCAAGATACGTAGTACAGCCAATCACGATTGATATGGCAGCAAGCGCTAAAGCAACATTCTGCCAGCTGTAGTTTGCTACCAGCAAACTTACGGGCTTACCTCCGTAAATCGCCCCCATTAGCCCGAATGTAAACGAAAAACCTATCATTCTTCCGTACTGTTCCTTTGGAAACCATTGAGAAACAACTTTGGAAATACCTAAAAATCCTACGGCCGATCCGGCCCCTATTAAGAACCTGCTTAATACCGCTAAATAAAAATTAGTTGTATAAGTAAACAACAAAGTTGCCAGGCCGCAAAGTACGGCAAAAGCAAATATAATATATCTAGCACTAAAGCGATCCAACAGGATTGCAACCGGTATTTGCATACCGGCATAACCGTAATAATAAAATGCGGCAAGCAGTCCGAAATAACCGGCATCTATAGAGAATTGCTCCATAATTTGGTGCATCATCAATCCCGGCCAAAGACGAAGAATAAATTGATAAGCAAAAAATGACAGTGGCAAAAACCACATGAAAAAAGGTAAATATTTTATATTTTTAGGGTTAGACATATGCAACCTCATTTTATTATAATTTGAAAAATTGGAACTTTTGACGATGAAAAATAGGTAGGAGAATATGTATCGGCCTTAGCCGATAATTATAAAATAAATGAGCGCGATATTAAAATGCTTATTATACATTAAAATAATTAAATATGTGTTTCATTAATATT
>NZ_JSWE01000037.1 GCF_000815465.1 Candidatus Jidaibacter acanthamoeba
GAGAAGAGTGAGACAGAAGGAATAACACAATCCAGCTTAAGCCATACTGAACTTATGAGGAAATTTGAAAGAAAGCTAGGAGTAAGTTGGAATGATGTATATATAGGTACGGCAGTAGAGCAAGCTATAGTAGGGATCGCAGGAATAGCAACACAGCAAATTGGTGCCCAGTTTAGAACAAGCACAAGCAGCCAAACAATTATAACAACCTTTAGCTTAAGGTTTAATAGTGAGGCTGATTTGAGCAGTTTTATTAATTATTATAAAGAAAACTATCCAGGATTATTAGTTCAAGAACAAATGATTAGGTATCAAGCAGGCCAATTAACTAGTATAAAAATGGATACAAGGAAATTATATGAAGAAGTAGCTGAGTGGTTGGGAGGATATAGTACAAGGGATACACAGTTAGGTCGTCATGTAAACTAAGCAAGAGTAACAACTTAAAATTATCAAATAAAGGAGAGCAAGATGAGAACAGATGAAATAAGAAACAATGTAGAGAATACCAATGAAGTTGAGCATCCTAATGAATATATATGCATAATCACTCAGGATTTAATGGAAGAACCTGTGATAGCAGAAGACGGGTATAGTTATGAGAAAGAGTCAATAGTTAGATGGATGAGGGAGCACCGTAATCAAAGCCCTATGACAAGACAAGCTATGGATCCCGGTAAGCTAATACCTAACAGAAATTTAAAAGATGCAATAGAAGTATATAAGGCAAGGATAGCACTACAAAATACAAGTATTGCAGAAGAGAGAGAAGAAAGTTCAACCGTTGTAAGTAGGAATGTATATTCATCCCCTAAGTATAGCCATATTAAAGTGATGCGTAAGTTACAAAATGATTTGGATGTGGAGATGAATGCAGTATATATGGGGACTGTTGTTGAACAAACTTTGGTTGGTATGGCGGGTATTTATACTAATCAGGAAAGAGCAATATTTCGTAGGAATAATGAAAGTGGGCATACATGTTTTAAACTAAGGTTTGCATCTGATCAGGAATATTTAAAGTTTATAACATACTATAATACCAATTTTAATGGTTTGATAGTAGATGAAGGAGAATTTAATGAAGGTTATACCAACATTACTATAAATAGTGAAAAGTTAGTTGAGGAATTATCACCGAAGCTTGGAGAATTTAAAAAGGAAGCTCACAATAAAGTAATGCA
>NZ_JSWE01000038.1 GCF_000815465.1 Candidatus Jidaibacter acanthamoeba
ACAAATATCCTTGGAAAGCTTTTGTGATTGAAGGCGTCCATAAATCTATTATCTCGGAACCTAATGAAGCTTGAAAAAAGTTTATAAATAAATTTAAGTCCCTCTTCTTAGCTTCTATAGTTGCAGTTGGGCTACCTAACACATGAATTTGGAAATAAAGATTTGCCCAATACTCAAGTAAACCTTTATGGTTACTTGTTAATTGTGTAGCCTTATTATCTAACATCCGGCTCACACTTATTATTTATATACTCTTTAAAA
>NZ_JSWE01000039.1 GCF_000815465.1 Candidatus Jidaibacter acanthamoeba
TAATACCAGCCATATTGATTAAAGCTTTGCTAATGATTACACCATTATTAATTTCTTCAAAAGATATAGATAGCTCTTCTTGCAAACGCTTAACCAATAACTGATGTCTATGACTTTCTCTTATATCCTGTTCTGCTTCTTCAAGAATACAATACATATCTTCATCACACTGCCGCATATTAATTTGTAAAGCTGTTAAATGTTTAGTATCGGTAGTATTAAGCCTAAATTTAATTATATCCCTAGGAGTATATCT
>NZ_JSWE01000040.1 GCF_000815465.1 Candidatus Jidaibacter acanthamoeba
TTTAATTCTAACTCAGGTTTGGTAATTAGTATTCTTTCCACCATTTCCAAGTTACCGCTACGTACGGCTTTATGCAAAGAAATCTCTCCTTTATAGTCAATGCGACTAATGAAAGCACCGTTTTGTAATAAGGTCTCTAATAAATTAATATTACCTGATAGTATAGCTTGAAAAACCGGAGGTTCACCTTCAGGACTCACTTTATTTACATTAGCTCCTAATAAAATGCAAACTTGTACTATTTCTAAATTATTTTCTTTTAAAGCTTCCCTTAATTCTATTTGGTAATCTTCTCTTTCCCAATTAAGAGCATCACCCCATATCTTTGACATGTTTATCAATCCTAATGATGCTATTCTTCTAAAGCAACTAGCACCATTTTCTTCAACTACCAACGGATGCTGCCAAAACTGTTCTCCCATTCGGCTTATGACACTTTTAAGCAAATCAGGGTTCTTAATCCGGATTACCAAGTCTAAGAAAGTTTGATCATTTATTAATGGTTTTATCATTATATTGTTATATAAAGGTGAATCTATACTCACTTACCTAACCCCTGAGAATTACTTGTAGTACGGCTGATAGACGAAGACTCAACCCAAGTGGAAGCAGATGGTTGTACACTTATGCATTCTGCAAGTGCTTTTTTTGTTTTTTCAATTTCTGCTCTTGGTCTGGGCTCAATATAGTTTTCTCTTAATATTAGGCTTGTATTAAGATGAAGACTTGCGGCTCTATATTCACCAAATTGTTGTAGAGACCTTCCGCAGTTATAATAAAGAGTAGCTAATTTAGGATCATTCTTTAAACTACAATAAGTATAAAGTTGAATAGCTGAAAAAAATAGTTCTGCTGCATTTTTAAAGTTATTTTCTTTATAACACTTTACTGCTTGCTCGTTAAAACTAGTAGCCTCCCTTTCTACTTCTTTACAATTTTGTTTTAAATCATGGTAATATTTTCTCTCTAGATAATGTCTAGCAAAGGTGGTAATCTCGCTGATAATATTAGCTTTAAATTCAGTATTTGGAGCCTTATTTTCATAAGAATGGTATACATCTTGTACTTTTGAAAAGCTATCTTCTTTTTTACTTATAATTGTGTTAAGAGCTTGTTTAAAAGCTAAATCTTCTTGTGTTTCAGGTATATTATCATTGCTATCAATCATTTCTTTTAAATTTCTATTAAATAAACGGACATAATCAAAGTCATTTATGTAACCTTCCATGTAAAAGGCCACTTGCATTCCAATCTCTTTAGTAGAGCTAACAATTGGCATTTTACCTTTCATATTACAAGCTATACCAGCCAATTTACCAGCCACCATTATGAATGGATCATCTTTTTCAATAAACTTTATTTCTTGAATTGTAGCCTGGTGTGAGTTATCAATACTTAGCTCTACATCCATATTCTCCCAAGCAAGTCCATCAAATACTGAGAATCTCCTAACCTGTGCTTTCCTCGTTATAAATTTAGCATTTATTCCTATAATTTGATGGATTTTCTGTACTGCTTGAATTTGTTGTTCCTGAGGATGGTGTATAAGTTCTAAACCTTCTCTATTTCTAATGGGGTATTTTTTTACATTTGGATGAATATCATTATTGTTTTCTTTATTATAAGAGACATAAATACCATCATGTTGAATATCTATTTCTTTTTCAATTATTTTTGAGCCCAGACCAATTGAACTTATAAGATTAATTAAATGAGATTTGACAAACGTTTCATTCTCACGAGAGATTATTATTATTTCTTGTAAGTTCTTAATATTCTCTATTTCAGTTTTTAGTTTGGTCATTGAGATCATTATTGTTAGATGATCTACATGCGATAAAAGGATTTTGCCTTCACCTATACAAGCTAATATATTACATGCTGAAAAGCCATCTGTATATAGCCCTCCTATTCCATAACTTGTTGTTAAAGGTGTCAAACTAGCACAATAACCTTGGGGTACATATATGGTTTTAGTCATAGAGAGCTCTTTATTAGCAATATTTAATTTTAATACATTTAACAGTTTCCTTAAGAAGATACATTATCAAAAATATTAAATTATAGGGTTTTAGCTTATTGTTCAAAGCTTTCCTCGTAACAAGGAAAATATTATATTTGCTAAAAAATAACCAAATATTTTCTATCTTAATTTTTATATTATTCAATTGTGTTGCAAAAAATTTTAAATTACCTATTTTTAGGTTCTGAATAGTCTTTGAACCTATACTTAATTATATGTTTTTATATTTTAGCAACACTATCCTATTAAATGATGTGCTTATAATTTTATTTTTAAAACATAAGCTAAATTTCACTTTCTAACTTTAATGTTAAATCAGTATCCATCAAAAAAGTCTCTTTATCTTCATATATTAGAGAATCTGAGTAACTAGAACCACTAATCTGCAAAGAAGCAGTAGTACTTTTCATACCAAACACAACATAGCTTGTTCCCGAACCAGCTTCAGGAGCACCAATAATTAGATCAGCAATACCATCATCGTTTATATCTCCTGCACCACTTACTGAGTAGCCTGAATTTTCATAAGCTTTCGCTCCATAGATTGCAAAACCGTTCCTTCCGTTCAAGTCAGATACATTAATGCTTGCAGGTAAAAATGATTGGCTTCCAAATACAACATAACTTGCTCCTACATTTGAACCAGCTCCGGGAGCACCAATAATAAAGTCAGCGATACCATCACCGTTTATATCTCCTGCTCCGCTTACTGAAGAGCCTAATGCATCAGGATTTGTTATCCCGTTTATTGCAAAGCCGTTTTTTCCGTTAAGGTCAGATACATTAATGCTTGCAGGGAAAGTAGATTGACTTCCAAATATAACATAACTTGCTCCTGCCTTTAAACTAGCTCCGGGAGCACCAATAATAAGATCAGCAATACCATCTCCATTTATATCTCCCGCTCCGCTTACTGAAGAGCCTAACGCATCGAGACTTGCTATCCCGTTTATTGCAAAACCATTTTTTCCATTAAGAGAGTATACATTAATGCTTGTAGGAAAAGGGGATTGACTTCCAAATACAACATAGCTTGCTCCTACATTTGAACCAGCTGTAAAGGCACCGATAACAATGTCAGCAATACCGTCAGCATTTATATCTCCTGCTCCACTTACTGAATAACCTAATGAATCGAAGCTTGTTATCCCGTATATTGTAAAGCCGTTTTTGCCGTTAAGCTCGGATACATTAATGTTTGCAGGAAAAGGATACTTACTTCCAAATATAGTATAGCTTGCTCCTGCATCGGAATCTCCAATAATCATATCCGCAATACCGTCAGCATTTATATCTCCTGCCCCGCTTACTGGTGGTTTTGACCAATAATTATTACCTAACCCACTTATTGTAAAACCGTTTTTACCATTAATATCGGATAAACTTATATTTCCAGGAAAAGGGGATCGGCTTCCAAATATAACATAACCTGCTCCCGTTTGAGCACCACTGACAATAAGATCAGCAATACTATCACCATTTATGTCTCCTGCTCCATTTACTGATACACCTAATGAATCTAGACTTGTTCTTCCGTATATTGCAAAGCCATTATTACCGTTAAGGTCGGATAAACTAGTGTTTGCAGAAAAAGGAGATTGGCTTCCAAATACAACATAACTTGCCCCCATTTTCAAACGAGCTCC
The DNA here is from genome assembly GCF_000815465.1 of Candidatus Jidaibacter acanthamoeba. Lineage (NCBI taxonomy): Bacteria > Pseudomonadati > Pseudomonadota > Alphaproteobacteria > Rickettsiales > Candidatus Midichloriaceae > Candidatus Jidaibacter > Candidatus Jidaibacter acanthamoebae. The sequence goes on from NZ_JSWE01000040.1 coordinate 3,670, forward strand.
AGGAGCGCCAATAATAAGGTCAGCAATACCATCTCCATTTATATCTCCTGCTCTACTCACTGAGAAGCCTGATTCCATCATAGATTCTGTTGTACCGTTTATTGCAAAGCCATTTCTTCCATTTAGGCTTGATAGATAGAATGGGTTTTTAAATGAATTCATATTATAATATCCTATATTAAATATTAACGTTGTATTTTGAAGTTAGGAGGAGAACAGCACTACTAACCTGGTAAAAACTAAGGCAGACACAGATCGTATACAATATTTTTTATAAAACATTTACATACTTTATATGAATATATTATTAATTTTATTTATTAGAAGATTGGCATTTATAATTCTAGATATATATATATATAAATATAAATTAAATAAAAGTCATTAGCATTGTTGTTAAAATAAGACTTAGAGGATAAGATTAACAAAAGTGTTATTGTTACCTAAATTGCAATCTTCCTTTACCATAATGTTTTAAGAAAGCTTTTATTATGAGGCATGAAATATACACAGCAGGTATTGTCAAGCCCCCGAAATATGTTCCACTTTTTAGTTAGTGACAAGTCATGTAGTTA
>NZ_JSWE01000041.1 GCF_000815465.1 Candidatus Jidaibacter acanthamoeba
CAGGCTTTTGTAGAAATGGCAGGTATTTTCATTAGTCAAAAACAACAAAAGTTAGTTGCCGGTGAAGATAATACTATACATTTAAAATTAAGTTCTATTTCAAATAAAGAAGTAGCCAAGATAAAAGCATACTACTTCATAAAATATGATACCGATAGTGAAAAATTAATAATAGATAGGGATTTTAATAATAAAGACATAACCCTTACTCTAAATTTTGAAATGCTTTTGGATAAAGTACTGCCGAAGCTAAGAGAGTATGTATTAAATAAATATGGCAATATTGTAAGTCCAGAAGATAACGAGCAAGTGAAAGCAATGAAGTCGATATTTGGGGATGAGGAAGTGTATAGTAGTTTAATAAAAAGGGATAATACCCATAAATTTTTATTGGCTGCTAAAAATAATGATGAGCAAGTAGTACTAAAGTTACTTACTGATCGTTTAACCCGTCCTTCTAGACTTGAAAATATAGTAGATATTATAACCAAAGCTAACAATATTCTAAAAGAAAATTTTAAAAAGAATGAGCTAGATAATAGCTTAGCATTAGAGCAGACTGAGTATTCCTCTCCTGGATTTGATGTTAAGAAAAAGAGTAATGATGAAATTATCCAAGAGCTTAAGCAGGCGTGCAAGGATGGAAATACAATAGAAATAATATATTTACTAACTTCGCCTAATCTTAAGTTTACATGTGATACTATGCATGATTGTTTTACTTTAGCTGCTGATAACGGGCATATAAAAGTATTAAAACCGCTGCTTAAGTATACTAATAGTGCTGAAACAAATAATGAGATAAGTATATATACTTTCATTTATGCTGCTAAGAGTGGTCACATAAAGGTATTAGAATTATTGCTTAAATATATCAAAGATCCCAAAAAGCATCTAGAAGTAAGTGTGGCCGCTTTCACTCATGCTGCTAAAAACGGAAATATAGAGGTATTAGAATTATTATTGAAACAATGTCTAAATGATGATGAAAAAGATATACTAATTAGTTCTGTTGACTATAAACCTTTTAGATATGCTGCAAAAAATGGCAATATAGAGGTTTTAGAATTACTGCTTAAACATACTTCTAGTCAAGAGAAGGTAGATAATATGATTCATGCTCGATATGATGATAGTTTTTTTAATGCTGCTCGTATGCGCCATATTGAAGTTTTAAAGCTCTTAATAAAACATACACCAGACCATGAAAAAAGAAATGAAATGATTCATGCTCGCAACAATAAACTATTTATTAACGTTACTACTAAAAATAAGCCTGAAGTATTAAAGTTTTTGTTAAACCATACACATGAGCAAGAAAAAAGAAATGAAATGATACATATGCGTGATGATCAAGGATTTATCAATGCTGCAAAAAATGGTCATATAGAGGTGCTAAAATTATTGCTAGAATATACCCAAGATGAACAAATAAGATATCAGATGTTTCGTGCCCAAAGCGATACTATTATAACTAGTATTGCAGAAAGTGGTAAAGTAACAGTGCTAAATTTTTTGATTGAGAACACCTCAAATCAAGAAAAAAGAGAAGAAATAATTCATGCACAAAATAATAAAGATTTTTTCTATTCCATTTCATCATATAAAAATTTAATGTTTAGAACTTTAATTTCTTCAATTAAAGGTAATTTAATATCTGAGTTTTTAAAATATGAAATAATTCCTATTTTGAAAACAGAGACTAATAGAAAATACATTGAAACTTATTTGTGCTTGGATGAATATTTTAAAATTGTACATAAGTTAAATAATTTACATTTTGTATGTAAAAATATTTATTCATCTTTTAAAGAACAACTAGCAATTCCTCATGAAATTTCATCATATATATTCTCTATTGTAGTAGGAGTTGAGAGTAGGGCTCAACTAGAAAAGATAGAAGCCATAAAGAGAGAAGTAAATGAAGAAAGTAAATTTAATGTTGCTGAGGGAATTATAAGAAAGGTTAATAGTAGAGCCTTATTTATAGAAAAAATAATGAAATATGATCAAACTCTGGATAGGGGTGCAAAAACTAGAGAGTAAGTAAATGCTGTGCGGCAGGAAATTAATAAAGATGGAAGAAATTTACTAACAAATTTATAAATGAGATAAAGGCTAAAGTGACAGACTTTGATAAAAAAGATTGGAAAAGATTGAAATCCTTGCAGTCGAGTAAGAGAGCTAGATTGTTCTGACTCCCTCCTCTAAAAACCTCGGCGTGTGAATTTCCCCACACTGGGCTCAAGCTTCTCAATAGCCAAAGTGTTTACCGGGCAATTTGCTTGAATCATAGTAAGGTAAGGGCTCCGATATGATAGCTTTGCCTCTTCTTTTATTATTCTCTCGATCTTGAAAGTATAGCTTACATCGGGATTGTAAGGATCTACATTAGCTATTATTTTAATATGCCGTTTGGTTGGAATATGAGAAATTTTGATAAGATTTATATATTCTTTAGTTTTCTAAGCGTTGATAGTTTCGGCAGAAAATACCCGGTTATCCAATCCTTTCCTGCGGAAATAGCTTTTGGTACGCTATTTAGCAGATTTTCTCGGATGCCTTAAATGTATCCATTTCCATAACATTTTGGAAACTATGGAGTCTACATATGAAAAGATCTTCTTAGCAGCTAATGACTTATAATAGTTCGCCCACCCTAACAATTTTAGGTTAAGCATTTGTATTATGTCTTTAGTTGCGTCTGTGATTGCAAAGTCATCAGCATAAGTTATCATATGCACTTTGTCCATGGGTGCGTTATTTAGCAACCACTTATGAGATATATTATCAAAACAAGACTTTATATCCACTTCAAATATATATTCAGCAGGATCTTTTTGCCATAAAGAAAGCATACATTATTCTATTGCATCAGCGGCAGAGCGCTTTTGCCTAAAAACATACGCCTTTTTATCCAGCTAAGGTCTCTGCTATAGGTTGAAAAGCCATCAGATATAAAGCCTGACAAGCTCTATCAATCATAGTGGGAATTGATAGAGGAAACAATTTTGTCGCCTCTTTATTCTTAGGTATATATATCCTTCGTAGGGGGTTGAACTTTATAACCTTAAAATCAAATTTTTTCAATATTTCGAAATTCTTGCTTTTTATTTTATCTTTTGATAAAAATTTTTTAACTGTTTTTTCTATGCTAATGATTGTTGTATTATTTTTGTATAGTATTAGTTTTGTCTTACATGTAATTTAAGGAATTAATAAAAGGTACTTATGAAAAGATCTAGCCAAAATGACTTCAACCCTTCTCCTCTTAAATTAAAAAAACCTGACGAAGCTTATTATGAGTCACTGAAAGATAAAATGGAAAATGGTAGTGAAGAGGAAATTTTAAACCTAATAAATTATATATCTGTAACCCAGCTGCTAGCTATAAAGGATGAGCGGCTTGGAGGCAATGTTTTTTTATGGGCTGCTTCTCGGGGATTTAAAGAAGTTATAACTCAAATTCTCAGTATTGATTCAAATATGATCGATACCTTTTTAAGCCTAAGACTAGAAAACGGGAGTGACGCATTTTTACTTACTGCTGAATCCGGTCATTTGGAATTATTGGAATATCTCCTTGAGCTAAAACCTGAGTTTATAGATTCAATAGATAAAGATGGATGTAATGCATTTCTACTTGCTGCTTCTAAAGGCAGATTAGAAGTAATGGAATATCTCTTACAGCTACAACCAGAGTTTATTAATTCAATTAGTAGTATAAGAGGAAATAATGCTTTCTTGATTGCCGCTATATATGGACATTTAGATGTGATAAAATACCTCTTACAACTGAAACCTGAGTTTATCAATTCATCAAATAAAAATGAAAGTAATGCTTTCTTACTTGCTGCTTGGAATGGAAACTTAGATGTGATGAGATATCTC
>NZ_JSWE01000042.1 GCF_000815465.1 Candidatus Jidaibacter acanthamoeba
CCTGCTTCAACCATCTTTTCAGCTGACCATATAGAAAAAGGCTTAACTATGTTTTTAAATGTATAAGCAGCAGCATCTTTAGCTGAAATACCTGCTTCAATCAACTTCTCAGCTGACCATATAGAAAAAGGCTTAACTATATTTTCAAATGTATAAGCAGCAGCATCTTTAGCTGAAACACCTGCTTCAACCATCTTTTCAGCTGACCATATAGAAAAAGGCTTAACTATGTTTT
>NZ_JSWE01000043.1 GCF_000815465.1 Candidatus Jidaibacter acanthamoeba
AAGGAAAGAGAGAAGATAAGGGAAAAAGAAATTATAAAGTTTAGAGAAGAGAATAAGCGTAAGGAAGAAGAAAGAAGGAAAGAAGAGATATTAGAAATAAAGGTACAGAAAGTAGCGAATGAACTTAGAAGTAAGGCGTTAGCTGAGCTAGAAGATAGTTGGGGTAGGGCAGGGGAAGAGAAGGGGAGGAAAGAATTTGAAGAATACATGTTTAGTGATAAACAGGAATACAAAGTTGTAGATCCTTTCAAGGAAGAGTTTAGAAGGCAAGGTTGGGAGATGGCATTTGCCGAATATGTATATACCCAATTTAAGTTGCATCATTATATACGAAAAAGTGAAAAATATTTTGAGGAAAAAGCTAGAAAAGGAATTCCTAATTTAATAAATTATAATCAAAATATAAATTTTAATCTACATAATGAACATCTTAAAAGTATGTAAAAAAATCATAAAAAGAGAATTTTATGAGTATTAATAAAGTAAAAAACTATCTTCAACTGGAAGAAATCTATAAAAAATATGTTGTTTTAGAATCGGTTAACGATTTGTTAAATTGGGATAGTTCAGTAGTAATGCCAAGCTTAGGAAGTAATTCAAGGGCTATACAAATATCCACTATAAAAAATCTTTCTAATTCTATTATTAAAAGCTTAAAGGTTTCTGAATTACTTAAAAGAAGTGAAGATGAAAAATTAGATTATTGGCAATTAAGAAACCTTCAAGAAATGAAGAGGCTTCATACTGATGCGACAATAATTGATAAAAAATTACATGAAAGATTATCGCTAAGTATAGCTGAATGTGAAGTTATATGGAGAGATGCAAAAAAGGAAAATAACTTTAAAAAATTACAGCCTTATTTAAATAAAGTAATTAACTTAGTTCAAGAAGTAGCAACCGTAAAAGCATCATTTTATGGTACTACAAAATATGATGCTCTTGTTAGTCAATTTGATGTTGGTAGAACGACTGTAAAAATAGACGCCCTGTTTAATCAAGTCGAAACATATCTAACACAGAACATAGATCGAGTAATTGAGAAACAAGAAAAGGAGAGTTTTAATATTGCGAGATTACCTTTTGTACCAATAGGAGTACAAAAGAAACTAATTAAAGAAATTTTAAAAAAAATAGGTTTTGATTTTTCTAAAGGAAGGTTAGATACAAGCTCACATCCATTTTGCAGAGGTATATCTACTGATACCAGAATCACAACTAGATATACTAAAGCAAATTTTCTTTATGCACTTATGGGAGCTATCCATGAAGCCGGGCATGGAATGTACATACAAAATATAGCAAAAGATTGGGAAAATCAACCAATTGGTTTCTATAAGAATATGACAATTCATGAAAGCCAATCTTTGTTTTATGAATACCAAATAGCTAGTAGCCAACAATTTATCGAATATATTTTACCAATATTACAAAATTATATAACAGATACTATATCAGTAGAAAGTATATATACCCTTATAAATAGAGTAAAAAAAAGCGATATTAGAATAGAGGCTGATGAATTTACTTATCCATTACACGTAATACATAGATATAAACTAGAAAAAGCACTAATTGAAGAAAATCTAAAAGCAGAAGATATACCATCTTTATGGGATGAAAGTTTTTACAAGCTTTTTGGTAAGAAGCCGGATTCTGATAGTACAGGTTGCTTACAAGATATTCATTGGTCTTTAGGATATTTTGGATATTTTCCATGCTATTTATTAGGTGCAATGTTTGCTGCACAACTTAAATATAAAGTTGAAAGCTCTATACCTAGTTTACAATATGAGTACACTGATACTAATTTAAATGATGTGCAAAAATGGTTAAATTTTAATATACATAATTATGGGGGTTTATATAGTTCGGATGAACTTATTGCTAAATCTTGTGGAGAAGAATTAAAGAGTGAATATTTAAAAAAATACTTAACCGGTAAATTTGATAACTAATGATTTAGTAAGTAAATATTGTTAATGTAATATAAAATACTAAATAAAAACAAATACTTGATATAAATACATTATTATATTAAAATACTATTAAATTTATATAATTATTTGTTAATTTATGTTTGCAGCTTTTTATAGTTTATTTCATTGTAAGGATAAGAGTATATAGCTGTGCAACCTCCTAAGCAAAAAGCAAATATACATTTGATTATATCACTAATACTTATGGTTTTATTGTCATGTTCTTTCATTACAATATATGCTCTTAAAAAATTTGATTTACAGCAAAAAGAACTACTAGCAAGCTTTTATAACAGCTTTTTAAAAGAAATTATTCATGATATTGACCGAGCAAAGTTAATATTAAGTATAGCTGGTGAAAACATAAAACCTGTTAAAGATAATACTTTTAAAATTAATAAATATATAAATGAATTCAATATCCAAACTCTTTTTGCAAGAGTTAAAAACTATAGAATCTACTTAGAAAACTGTAAGGGAAGCACACATAGTATTTATAAAATACATGATATTATAGATAAAATTAAAGTTTCCCACTTATTAGAGCAAGGTAGATGCTTAATTATTGAGTTTGATTATAACGAACTACTTAATAATACAAGCTATTTTGCAGACAGTAATCATATATCATATGTGCTGATTAACTCTGAGAAAAATAACTTTATAAATAATATCACCAAAGATAAAAATGATTATAAGTCACATATTAAGTTAGAAAAAAACTTAAAAAATGGAATTATAATTTTAGCATGGATAAATAAAGATTACTTATATGAAAAGTATAAGGAAATAATAATATTAGCAATTTCAGTTATGCTAATTATGCTGATATGTATTATTTACCTTTTTCTTAAATCAAAAAACTATTTTTCAAACATTCTACATAACCATTATGAATCTCAGATACTGAACATAAATAGTACATGTAAAAAGCTAATAAGCACAAATTCTGAATTAGAAGTAACTTATAAACAACTAAAAGGTACTTTATCAGTTAGAAATGAAATACATAGTACAATTGTACAGGGATTACAAAAATCATCTTCAGATATTGCAAATTCTTTAGCCTCTTTATTGGAAAAATTTAGAATAGTAAAAGGTACAGAGCTTCATTATATGCACTTAGAGCATGAGATCCAAAGTATATTTTTTAAGACACTAAATTTGTCTGAGCAAAAAATATTAATTAAGGATTCAGATTCGATTGATTTAAAATCAATTATTGAAAAGAGTATTGCTTACTGGTTAGATGAAATTCAAGAAAAGAAATTAAGTATTATATTTAACTATAAGCTTTCTAAGCTAAATTTACCCTATAGTTCAATAACTATAACTCAAATATTATGCAGTTTAATAGGGTTAATAATTAGTACCTTACCTAAAGAAAAACAATTAATAATTAATATAACAAGCAGTAGTACAGATATTGAATTAGAGCTAATAGATAATGGTTTTCATTTTAATTTGGAAGAACTAGATAAGCATACAAGGAATAATAAAATGTTTAACTTTCTTCTTTTATGGGAGGAATTAATTATAGCATTAAAAGAGTTAAATATTAGGTATCAAAGCTGCACTAATACAGAAACAAATAACATATTTAGGATTCTTCTTAGTAAAAGCACTATTGCAGAGCAGGAGGTAAGAAAACAAAATGTGGTTGCATTATCCGATTATAAAAAGAGTTAAAATCCTAAGTATATTTCTTGTGATAATATATAGTAATTATGCGTTTGCTAATAGTTCAAATGCACAAAAGGTTTCAAACTTAATTTATCCAAGTCAATATTTTTCAGGAAGAGAAAACTACTTACAAAATATATTGAAAAATCATAAGTCAGGTAAAAATATAGTTTCTTTAACTGGCATAACAGGAATTGGTAAATCTCAGATTGCAAGGCAGTATGCATTGCAAAACAGAGAAAATTATATGGTTTTTTGATTGTAAAAATGATCCAGAAAGCCAATTTCAAGAGTTAGCAAAAAATATCAACTTAGCATTTTGCTCTAATAAGAAAAGTGATTGCTATATATCCTATGATATAGAAAAGGTCATTAATAATGTAAGTGAGTATTTGAAAAGAAATGATAACTGGTTATTAATATTTGATAATTTTTTAATTGAAAGTAAATTTTCTGGTATCAAGATCCTTGAAGAGCCTTTAACTAAAGAGCAAAATATATTGTTGTTATCTCAGGTTAAAGAAGGTTTACCAAATATAATAAATGTAGGCTTATTTTCAACCAGCGAAGCCACACAGTATCTTAATAAAAAACTAAACGATTATCCTGAGGAAGACATAGAGTTACTAGCTAAAGTCATGGAAAATTATCCTCTCGGATTAGCAAAAAGCTCAAGTTTTTTAGCAAATAATCAATATTTTTCCGTAATAGACTTTAAAGATATGATGGAGGAAGACATAGAAACTTTAGATAAAATTAGTGATAGTGCTATAGAGCAAAAAACGTACAATCAATCAGTTGTTAAGTATGTTAAATTATATTACCCTAAGCTAAGCCAAGAAGCACAACAGATATTAATTTATAGTAGTTTAATAGATAACTATAATTTACATAAAGAAATATTAGAAAAAATATGGAATAGCACAGGTCAAACAAAAGCTAGCTTTTTAAATGCTTTATACGAAATAAATAAATATGGATTAGTAGAGTTTAAAAAAATGGATAATCATAACACAATAGAAAATGCTGAGTTTGAATTACATGACTTATTAAAAATATCCTTACATAAATATTTAGGCTCAGAAGCAATAAGTAAAAATACGGACGAGCTCCTAAAGAAATTAAACAATTGGTTACCTAATGATGTAAGCGAACTAGGTCAATTAAATAATCAATACCCTACTTTGCTCAGTAACCTAGAAAGGTTGTTAGAAAACGCAAAAAAATATAAATCTGATATCAAAGAAATAATGCATTTAAAAAAGCATTTATTATTATTATATTTCTATCGATTAGATTACCGTAATGCTAAAGTTATTTTGGATTGGTTTGATAAAACACTTCCAGAATTTAATATAATTAAAAATGACGAAAAATTAAATAATATAATTGCCAATGTTTTGTTATATAGGGCAACTTATGCTGACTTTGTTACAGATGATTGCCTAGCTGCTATAGAAGATTTTAATAAAGCTCTAAACCTTATTATCAATAACCCTGATATTCACTATGATTTAATATATACAATATTATCCATGTTATCACAGACAGAAATTAGTATAGGTGAACTAGAAAATGCAGAAAAGCATATAATCGCTGCTGAAGAAATTGTAAACAAATATACTAACCTTCCAAATTTAGGGTTATTTTATTATGTTAAATCCTATATAGAAATATCTAAAGGGAATGACGAAAAAGCATTATCCCATGCAAACCAAGCTATTAAAGTAGAAGAAAATTTGGCAGATGATCAATTTACAGCCCCAAGTTTCTTACTTAAAGCAGAAGCACTTAATAGAATGCAACAATACAAACAAGCTTTTGAGATAAGTAATAATATATATATAAAATCTAATCAGTATTTCAATGAAGATCATGAGTTACAGTCCCGTATCTTGACCGAATTAGCTAGAGCTGAATTAGGCCTTAAAAATGTAGAGCAGGCTGACCATCATATTACACAAGCAATAAATGTTATGTTAGAGCATATCAAAAATTCAGATAGCAAAAATAGTTTAGAACAAAGCGATGAGTTAGCTGCAATTTACTTTGTAAAAGGTAAAATAGAGTCTTATAATAATAACTTACAAAAGGCAATGGATTGGTTTAAAAAAACATATTCAATTTATGAACACAGATATAAGAATTTAAAGATAGATTACATAAGTGAGCTATACTTAAATATAGCTTTTGTGGCTTATAAACAAAAAGACAAGTACACTTTAAACCAAATAATAAATAAACATCAAACTGAATTTGGTTTAGATCATCCGAGGACTAAAGAAATGATTAAACAGTTTATGAATATTAATGATTTGTAAGTATAGAACCTAATTGTTTTTAAGGTTATGCTCAATAAGCCATTCAATAAACTGAGGATCAAACTCATTATTTTTTTTAGTTACAGAATAAACATAAGATTCTTCTATGAAAAAAAGTATTTGTGGTAATTTAGGTTGAAGATTGATCTCTTTAATATATGCAATTATGGCTTCTGTAATTTTATGAAATAAATCAGGATTCCATTCTATACTATCTAAATGTTTATCCGCCTTATTCGAATTGAAACCAGCTACATTAGAGCTGGAAAGGTTGCCAATAAGTTCATCTAAAGAACAGTTTAATGCCCTAGCAATAGCATGTAAGGTGGTTATTGTAGGATTTTGAGAGCGACCTTCTACAATATTTCTAACAGCATTTTGTGGTAACCCTGCTATTTTTTCTACAGAAGAAATGGTTCTTTTCTGTTCTTCAATCTTTTGGGCTATTATTTCTCTAAGTTTTTCTGCAAGCATTATAATATTTAATATTTATATGATTATATGTATAAAATTATTTACATGTATGTATAAATTATGTACAATACAACACATTATATATTTGTTTATGTATATAGTAAACAAAAAAGGCGGTTACCGTAAATAACCACCTTTTTAAAGGTCTGATAGACCAAAGACTTAGAAGTATAATCTATCAGATCAACAAGCAAAAAACAAGTAAATATAGCGGTAATGCTAAACCATTGCTGCTAGATATAAAGGAGAAATATATGCGAAGCGGAGCGTATGTAGAAATACTTGGTAGATTAGGTAGTGATATACAA
>NZ_JSWE01000044.1 GCF_000815465.1 Candidatus Jidaibacter acanthamoeba
TCCAGTTTAGAATGAGAGAATATAATTCATGGAAAGCTAAGTGGGATGAAATGCATTCCCCTGTTAAAGCGAAATAATAAAATAATTTAATTTAAAAAACTCGGTAAAGGATAATGAGTAATTTAGTACGCGGTGGTCAGATTACGCTGCATTCAATAAGGATGTTTACTCAGTTAATAGAACCATTAACTAAGTGGGGAGCGGTAGTATGGGTATTTATAACTATTAGTTTAATTTCAA
>NZ_JSWE01000045.1 GCF_000815465.1 Candidatus Jidaibacter acanthamoeba
TGTCAAGCCCCCGAAATATGTTCCACTTTTTAGTTAGTGACAAGTCATGTAGTTAACGATTGTATTAGGAGTTGGCGGCTTGTAATTTAGAGAGCTATGAGGTCTAATTTCGTTGTAGTGTTTGCGCCAGTTTTCTATAATAACTTGTGCTTCATTTAGTGTACAAAATGATTCTCCATTTAGTAATTCATCTCTAAGGCTACCGTTAAACCTTTCATTGAATCCATTCTCCCACGGACTGCCAGGAGTAATATATGCTGTTTTTACCTTTAGTACTTCTAACCATTTCTGAAGAGTTTTAGCAGTAAACTCACTGCCATTATCTGAACGGATAAAATCAGGTATCGCTTCTGTCATAAATAACTTAGATAATACATCAATCACATTATCAGATGTAAGGTTATAACCAACCTTGATTGCTAAGCATTTACGGCTAAATTCATCTATTACTGTTAGCATCCTGATCTTCCTGCTTGAAGTTCCCCCTTCTGAGTAGACAAGAGAGTCTATATAAGTAAATACTAACTTATAAAAGAGCAGAGGAAAGGAATGAGTAAACTGAGAAAATACAGTAAGGAATTTAAAGAAGAAGC
>NZ_JSWE01000046.1 GCF_000815465.1 Candidatus Jidaibacter acanthamoeba
TATGCTTTTACTTCATGACGCCTGGCATTGAGGTAATCACATAATATTGTTAGGTTATAACCATTCCTTGTCAGGTTTGGTTCTAATGCATTAAGGTCTGGTGATAATACTGATTGGGCTGTTGCTATACTTATAGGTTTTTCTCCAATTTGATAACCCTTCTCTAGTACTCTAGCAAGGTAATAAGTAATCTGTAAAGGTGTAATTAGCTGGTCGGAAAGTAGGATAATGGCGTCTTTAGTAAGGATATCATGGGGGTTGACTTTATCTCCTGTACAATTACTCAGAATCCATTCAATAAACTTAGGACTATTAATACCTAAAGAACTTAGTTCAAAAAGTTTTGCACGTGCGCCTACTTCTTCTAGTACAGGATTGCGTAGATCGTTTGCTAATTTAGGGTGACCTAAAA
>NZ_JSWE01000047.1 GCF_000815465.1 Candidatus Jidaibacter acanthamoeba
CCCCTGCTCTAATGAAGGTAAATAGTTTAACGATCCTAGCTCGTCAAATATAAACCACACCTTTTTTCCTGTATTTTTCTTGGTATTCATTAAACTGGTTACCGCGATATTAACCATCATTGAGATTAGCGGAGCTAAACTGCTATGAATAGTACTTACCGAAGTTAAAAAAAGACAACCTTCCGAAGATTCATCACTTATCCATTTGGATATTGAGAAATTATTCTCTTCTTCTTTTACGTATTGTAATGACCTTATATAAGTACTAAGAGTAGCTAAAAGCCCTAAAGTAGTTTCTTTGTTTTCCGGGCTGGTTAATTTATGAGCCGGAGTTCCTTTCACTAACTCATGTAAGTCGCTTACATTTATACTAAATAATTCGCTGATTAAATCTTTAATACT
>NZ_JSWE01000048.1 GCF_000815465.1 Candidatus Jidaibacter acanthamoeba
TGTTGAATGTCATTGATATTGACCCCTTAGAGTTTCAGTCTATTTGACCCCCTAAGTGCAAAATATAACAAGATTGTTTACATTTCAATTTCTCCTTTATTAAGTTTCGGTATAGCATTTTTTCGATAAGACTCTCCATCGAGCACTATACAATAGCTCTTATGCACAACTCTATCTAGAGCAGCATTAGCCATAACCGGCTCAGGGAAGAGTTCCAGCCACCCTTCAGTTTTTCTGTTACTGGTAATAATAAAGCTGCTACTTATATATTTTTCAGCAATTAATTCATACAGATCTGATGCTTGTAGAGGAGTTAAAGCTTTAAGCCCAAAGTCATCTAAGATTAGTAAATCTGTTTTAGTATACTCTGTAATCATCTCTTTCCAAGAATCATCAGCCCTACTTGCCTGGAACTTGCTAAATAAGTTATTGGCTCTTATAAATTTTACTTTCTTACCGGCACGACATGCCTGGTGCCCTAATGCTTGAGCTAAATGGGTTTTGCCGGTTCCGGTAGGGCCTAGTATAATAACATTCTGCTTTTCTTTTATATATTTATTGCTCATTAGGTGATTTATTATTTGCCTTACTTCCATAGAGTATTTCTTCATATCAAGGTTCTCGAATGTCTTCTCTTCCTCGAATTTTGCTCCTTTTATTCTATGAGCTATACTTTTACATTCCCGTCTTTGTTTCTCATCCTGTAAAATAAGTCCTAAAAATTCCTCATAGGCTAAGCTTTTGTTTTTTGCTTCCTGTAACCTTAGCGGTAAAGTCTCAACCATACCGCTTAACCTTAGCTCTTTAGCTAATTTACTTATAATTACTTCATCCATGGTGTACCTCCATGGTTGTTGAGAACTCTTGCGCACTCCTTACATAGGATCCTTGTGGATTATTTAGCTTTGCTATGCTAAATTCTTCTTCTATTGCTTTGGCCTCCATGCCCTTTTCAAGCATGTTCTTTATATTCTTATATGAGTAACATTTATAACTATATGCTCTCTTACATGCCTTCTCCAGCCTATCAGCGCTAAAATGTTCCCTTAGCCTTAGTATCGCTTGGGCTTTTCTCAACCTCTGATTGCTTATATCACTTAACACTTCTTTTATAACTTCTAAAGTATTTAATCCTATAGATTCTGCTTCCTCTAAGCACTTCTCAGGTGTTTTTTGGATAAACTTCTTAACACTCTCAGGGTAATCTTCTACATCTGTTACCCATTTCCCTTTTTCATGTTCTCTTATATGGCTCTTAATAATCTTATGATTACAATATATCTCAACTACCCTTAATCCTCCTCTTACCCATACCTCATTGCCTATATAAGTGGTAGGTACAGAGTAAAAATTACCCCTGAACACTACATGGTGATCCCTATGGACTTTTGCTTTCTCCCACTCAGGTATATCAAACACCCCTTTCGGTAAGTACTTTAATGCAGCCTTTTCCTCCTTCTCATATATTTCCTTCGGCGTCTTCCCGGTAGTCCTCGTTACCTGATTAGCTATTATATTTCTGCACCATGCCTTTGCTTTCTCATTCGCTTCTTCTATATCTTTATACTTCCTTCCCGCTAGTAATTGTTGTTTTACTATTAGTACACTTCTTTCTATCTTCCCTTTATGCTGTGGTTGCCTTACCTTAGTCGGGTCAGCTATAAATCCATAATACCTTTCAAGTTCAGCATAACTTTTATTGATCGTTGGATCATATATATCTGCGCTTATTACTCCCGATTTTAAATTATCTAATACAATCCTTTGTGGTACTCCACCATAATAGTTAAACGCATTTATATGACTTTGTATCCATGATCTCTCATCTTGCTTAAATACATACTCTACATACCTCATCCGGCTATGCGATAATGTCATTATAAATATATATGCCTTCCTAAGCTTCTTTGTTTTCGGATCTACCATTAATCCTGCATTCCCGTAATCTACCTGCCCCTCTTCTCCGGCTTTCGTAGTTATATGTATCGTTGCGTTCTTCCTAACCAATATCCTTTTATTTATATATCTTCTCACACTGCTTTCACTTATTTTAACCCCTCTTTCACTTATTAATCTCCATATTTGTTTTATGGTTATATTTTCTTCCCCCAACCACTCCTTTATTTCTCCTTCATATATTATAAGCTTTTGTTCACTCCAGTCTTCCTTCTCTTTAACCTTGTATCTTTCAACTCTTATATTTGCTGATATCTCATCTACTTTCCTGCTATCATCTCCTACCTTCAGTCCCGACTCCAATCCTCTTCTTATTAAGCTCCTTATCGTATTACGTGCTACTCCTAGTGATCTTGATATTGCCTTAATCTTTACTCCGTTTACCCACCGGTACAGTATTTCACTTATTTCTGTCATCTCTAGTTTCCTCATTTCTGTTTATTACCTATTTGATAACCTTCTAAGAACCATTCTCTTCTTATAGGTACCTCTTTCAACTCCCTTCTTCCTTTCCTAAGCAAAAGGGGGCAAATAATTTGAAACTAGGGGGTCATTATCTTTGAAACTTTATCCATCTTCAGGGGGCATTTACCATGACGCTCAACAGTATTTGCTTTAACTATGTATATAATATAATTAAAAATAAACTTAAGTAATATTTTTATATATGAAAATTTAAGACCATTCTATTTAAGCTTTTAATACCAACCAATGTAACTAATATTATGAAAGGAAGTTAATAAGCTTATTTTAATTATTTAAAATCGTGATTTAATATATCGTACATTGTATTGCAAGTGACTCAATAAGCAAATTGCTTGTTTTTCAAATAATCCAATTTATTGCAGAATAACTGCTAGGGGCAATGTTAATAACATACAACATTGCCTGCCTTTAAGGTTTTATTACGGTTAATAAAGCGGTAGTTTTATAATACGAATGCATAATAGTATAAATTTTTTACATATGTTTAAGTCTTATTTAAGTATAAAACATGCATATAAACTTATATTTATAATATATTTATATTACAAAAGTAATATAAATATATTACTATAATATTATACCATTTCTTTTATTGCTTTTAATACTTTACCTGATTCTAACTTACTTCCTATATATATTAATGCTTGTATAATTTTATTATCACTAATACTTGTCCTACTTTCACCATTAACATCTTCCCTAATTTTTTCTAAAGTTTTTAAATCATCATTAGACAATCTGAAAGTTTTTATCTTATACCCTGCTTTACTTTTACTAACCATCCCTATATCTTTCTGTTGGTCAGTTACTATTTCGTTCAGGTTGCTTAATTTACTTAGTTTACTTGATGCATTTGCTAACTTAGCCATTTAATACCTCTTCTGTCAAAATTCTAAAATCTTCGGCACCATACCCTTTAGGATCAAATAAAAATATAGGCATTCCACTCATAGCAGCTTGGTTTACTGGTTCTGATCTTCGTATTACTGTTTCTGCAACTTTGTCTTTTACAGTTTCTAGCTCTGTATCAATGAATTTATTAGTCTGAGTAGTACGAGGATCAAAAGCATTTCTTACAATTTTATAAGGAAAATTTTTAGTTTCTTTTACTTCTGATATAATGGAAAATAAATCTGCTACACCATCTAAAGCATATCTAGAATAAGTAATTGGAATTATGAATTCTTGAGCGGCATAAATACCATTGACAGCTAATACTCCTAAAGTTGGAGGACAGTCAATTAATATTATATCAAATTTGTCTTTGACCTTTTGTAGAGCTTTATCTAAAATTTTTTCTCTATGTACCCTAGAAGAAACTTGTTCTGCGGCAACGGCTAGTCTTATATTAGAAGGCAAAAGAAAGAGGTTTTTTACTACAGCATTATTGATTATTGCGGGGTAAATTGCTTCTTCAATTTTAAATGAATTACTGAGTAATATATCATTTAAAGTTTTATCTGAATGTGGATTTCCATATATTACAGTACTATGTGATTGAGGATCTAGATCAACAATTAAAGTTCTTTTGCCATGTAAAGATAATCCATATGCAAGATTAACCGTAAGTGTTGTTTTTCCTACGCCTCCTTTTTGATTTATTACTGCTATTACTCTCATATTTTTCTCATAATTAATTTTGTATGTCTATAAGCAATATATTTTAAATAAAAATATAATAATTTTATATTACACTTATAATATATTTATAATACATATATAATATACATAAGCAACAATAAATATTATAAGTATAAAACTATTAATATTTAATTAAATATACTCTAAGAAAACATCAATACTAATATGCTATATAGCCCTTTATTTATGTTAGTTACAAAGGTCATTACTAATATATAAATATTATATTTCGCTTATTTATATAATATAATTATAATATATCTATATTATAATTATATTACAATGTACTGCATATATGTAGGCACATAATTATTAAATAATATTTTCCAAACGATACTGTTATTGCAATAATAATATACTAGTTGCACTTTTTGTCGCAAGCAATCACCATCAAACACATTTTTCAACTTTCTGTTGACAAAAGGTTAGTTTTATATCAGGCTAAGAACCATACACATATTAAAAAGAAATTTATGTCAAAAGAACAAAAGAAAATTAGGGTTACTATTTCAGTACCCCCTATGCTTATGGAAGAGTTAGATAAGATTATTAATGATGAAGTACTTACAAAATCACAATTTATATTAATGGCACTAAAAGAAAAAATTGATACGGAGAAAGCAAAAAAAGAATTAAGGATTCGTTAAAAAAAAGGGCACAGACTACGTCCATGCCGCTTTATCCTAAATTGATAGTACTATATTAATACTATAAGGTCAAGCGTAGTCTTTGTTTTATAACAACTTTTTATTGTTTTAAAGGAGACATATGTCATGACCAAAATGGCCATATATGAAATGCTCTTAGAAAAGCATTTTCATCCCCAGATTATCATTCCTCAATTAGCTAAGGAATTAGGCTTAGAGAAAGCTATCATCATTCAACAACTTCACTACTGGCTGCAAAAGTGCGGTAAAATTATCGATGGTAATGCTTGGGTATATAATACCTATAAGGATTGGCATAAGCAATTTTCTTATTGGTCTATCTCTAAAATTCAAAGATTTTTTTCTTCTCTGGAAAAGCAGGGTATTATTTTATCTAAAAAACTTAATGCTTGTAAATCAGACCATACTAAGTGGTATTCCATTAATTACTCTAAACTTATTGAAATATTAAGTGACTGCTTACCTGAAAAAAATTTTAGCATAGAACAATTTGAATTATCTTCATGTCAATCTGACACAATCATTAATAGGTTAACAGATAATAACCACCATAATAATAACTTTCTTTCTAATAATAAAACTAGCTCAAGGTTTAGAAAACCAGACAGACAAAATTTAAATTCTTTTGAAAAAGAAAGTTTTAAAGATGTTATGCAAACAATACCTTCACACAATCATATGTTCAAAACATTAGATAAAAAGACCGTTATAGTAGAGAAAAAGATATCAGAAGAAGGAATTGATATCTGTAATCAAATGATAGAAATATGGAACAAAATATTTTTAAACCGGAAAGATAAAGCAATAATGTCTAATAGCAGGGGACAAAAGCTAATTAGCTTATGGGAAGGAATAGTAGAAAAAGACATGAGTAGGTGGGAAGAGCTATGTATAAAAGTAAACTCAAGTAAGTTTTTAATGGGAGAAAAGAAGGCAGGGTTTAAGGCATATTTTGATTGGGTAATATGTGAGTTGACAGCAATGAAGATATTAGCAGGAGAATACGGGGTAGGGGATCGAGTACCGGATATAGAAAAGGAAAGAGAGAAGATAAGGGAAAAAGAAATTATAAAGTTTAGAGAAGAGAATA
>NZ_JSWE01000049.1 GCF_000815465.1 Candidatus Jidaibacter acanthamoeba
TATTCTCTTCTCTAAACTTTATAATTTCTTTTTCCCTTATCTTCTCTCTTTCCTTTTCTATATCCGGTACTCGATCCCCTACCCCGTATTCTCCTGCTAATATCTTCATTGCTGTCAACTCACATATTACCCAATCAAAATATGCCTTAAACCCTGCTTTCTTTTCTCCCATTAAAAACTTACTTGAGTTTACTTTTATACATAGCTCTTCCCACCTACTCATGTCTTTTTCTACTATTCCTTCCCATAAGCTAATTAGCTTTTGTCCCCTGCTATTAGACATTATTGCTTTATCTTTCTGGTTTAAAAATATTTTATTCCATATTTCTATCATTTGATTACAGATATCAGTTCCTTCTTCTGATATCTCTTTCTCTACTATAACGGTCTTTTTATCTAAT
>NZ_JSWE01000050.1 GCF_000815465.1 Candidatus Jidaibacter acanthamoeba
CCATTTCAAACTTCATTGAAATTATAGACTTAAACTCCCATTCAAGAGACTGCCTTAGTATACTACCCGGATAGTTCTTTTCATAGAAAGAACAAAATTCATTAATCTGTAATTTATCTCTAAATATTACATTTGCTATTGTTATCCCTTGGTTCCCAGGCTTTAACCCATTACCGGTTTGGATATAAGAATCATCATTAATACCAGCCATATTGATTAAAGCTTTGCTAATGATTACACCATTATTAATTTC
>NZ_JSWE01000051.1 GCF_000815465.1 Candidatus Jidaibacter acanthamoeba
CCCAAGTACAATATACAGGTGGGTACAGCATTATGGCCCTAAAATACAAAAGAAAATTTGTTACTTTCTCAAATCTACCAATTCTTCCTGGTACCTAGATGAAACTTATGTCAAGGTCAAAGGTAAGTGGCTATACTTGTACAGAGCCATTGATAGTAACAAAAATACTATTGACTTCTACCTAAGCAAAACACGTAATCACAAAGCAGTTAAATTATTCTTAACTAAGTTGATTAATAAGAAAAATTGGTACCGTCAACTTAACTTAGAGTAATAATTTTGTTATATGTAAGAAGTAAGCATTTTGCTATATATTATGCATAATAATGTTGAGAAGCAGCCTCATTGAATAATTCGAAAGCAAGCCTCATTTTATTTTTATATTCTGAAGCTTTAAACTTATATCTATTTACTTTTAATAAATTTAAAAATTGACTGCATGATGATAAGAACCGTTGTGTATGTCCGGGATCCTTAAATTTCCTCATTTGACGCTCTCTCTGCCTAGTAGGTTGATGAGAGTTTTCTATTAGGTTATTTAATCGCTTATGCTTCCTGTGCTCACTAGATTTAAGTATTGATTTCTTTGCCGATCCGTAACTTCTTAATTTATCAGTTACTATTATTTTTGGTATAAAATTATGCCTCTTCAGTAGCTTTTTAAAAAACCTAAGCGCAGCTTTAGTATTCCTTCTCTTCTGCAATAAAATATCTAACTCTTGCCCCTGATTGTCTATTGCTCGCCATAACCAAAAAACCTCTCTTCTTATTACTACTCTCATTTCATCCAAATGCCACTTATCACCAGGAATATAACTTCTCTTCTTACCTATATTATTTGCTATTATTGAGCCAAACTTCTTATTCCATTCTCTTATACTTTCATGACTTACCTCAATATTCCTATACAACAATATTTCTGATATATCTCTCAAGCTTAAAGAATACCTGTGATATAACATAACTAACATATCTTATTATTTTACGTTGGTACCTATGCCTCTTATACATCACTAGACCTATATATTTTTATATTAATATTATATACTAGCTTAAA
>NZ_JSWE01000052.1 GCF_000815465.1 Candidatus Jidaibacter acanthamoeba
GATAAACTTAAAGTATGGGAAGAATATTATAATAAACAAAGATCACATAGCGCTTTACAAGGTAAAACACCTTGGGAAAGATATAAGGAGTTAGAAAACAAAATTCCCTCTTTAGATGAAATACAGGTGAATTATGAGCTAAATCAAGAAAGTTTTGTTATTCAAAACTACAAGTACGACCAAGCAATAAGAGCATTAAAGAAGAAGTAGCTAATATATTTAGGGGAAAAACAATATAAAAACTGAAATAATAGTTGAAGATTGGTAATGATGTCTATGAATCAGAGAGGCACATATTAATCAAGAGTTAATCTTATATTCCAATGGTAACTAGGTATATGAATCACACAACTTGACTCCATACTCGGTATCACAACCGCTTATTTCTTAACTTATAATTGATTTAGGAAAAATTTAAGCTTTACGATTAGAGCCCCGAGATACTATTTTTTTCTTGTGGAATTAGAACTTTTAAACCTGCGATTCTATCAAATTCACGTGTATTCATAGTAATAATAGGATAACTATATGCCATCGCCGTAGCTCCGATAATTATATCATGTGCTCCTATAATTTCTCCTTTACTTTGAAGGCCTGCATATATCTCAGCATGGATTCGCGCTATTTCTAATGTAAAAGGAAGGGATGATATATTACTTAGAATATATTCTACAAATGCCGCTCTTCTGTTCTTCCTAGCAATACTGTCAGCCCTATGAACTCCAATTAAAAGTTCGGATGCAGTAATAGCTGATATATACACTTCCCCGT
>NZ_JSWE01000053.1 GCF_000815465.1 Candidatus Jidaibacter acanthamoeba
CAGGCTTTTGTAGAAATGGCAGGTATTTTCATTAGTCAAAAACAACAAAAGTTAGTTGCCGGTGAAGATAATACTATACATTTAAAATTAAGTTCTATTTCAAATAAAGAAGTAGCCAAGATAAAAGCATACTACTTCATAAAATATGATACCGATAGTGAAAAATTAATAATAGATAGGGATTTTAATAATAAAGACATAACCCTTACTCTAAATTTTGAAATGCTTTTGGATAAAGTACTGCCGAAGCTAAGAGAGTATGTATTAAATAAATATGGCAATATTGTAAGTCCAGAAGATAACGAGCAAGTGAAAGCAATGAAGTCGATATTTGGGGATGAGGAAGTGTATAGTAGTTTAATAAAAAGGGATAATACCCATAAATTTTTATTGGCTGCTAAAAATAATGATGAGCAAGTAGTACTAAAGTTACTTACTGATCGTTTAACCCGTCCTTCTAGACTTGAAAATATAGTAGATATTATAACCAAAGCTAACAATATTCTAAAAGAAAATTTTAAAAAGAATGAGCTAGATAATAGCTTAGCATTAGAGCAGACTGAGTATTCCTCTCCTGGATTTGATGTTAAGAAAAAGAGTAATGATGAAATTATCCAAGAGCTTAAGCAGGCGTGCAAGGATGGAAATACAATAGAAATAATATATTTACTAACTTCGCCTAATCTTAAGTTTACATGTGATACTATGCATGATTGTTTTACTTTAGCTGCTGATAACGGGCATATAAAAGTATTAAAACCGCTGCTTAAGTATACTAATAGTGCTGAAACAAATAATGAGATAAGTATATATACTTTCATTTATGCTGCTAAGAGTGGTCACATAAAGGTATTAGAATTATTGCTTAAATATATCAAAGATCCCAAAAAGCATCTAGAAGTAAGTGTGGCCGCTTTCACTCATGCTGCTAAAAACGGAAATATAGAGGTATTAGAATTATTATTGAAACAATGTCTAAATGATGATGAAAAAGATATACTAATTAGTTCTGTTGACTATAAACCTTTTAGATATGCTGCAAAAAATGGCAATATAGAGGTTTTAGAATTACTGCTTAAACATACTTCTAGTCAAGAGAAGGTAGATAATATGATTCATGCTCGATATGATGATAGTTTTTTTAATGCTGCTCGTATGCGCCATATTGAAGTTTTAAAGCTCTTAATAAAACATACACCAGACCATGAAAAAAGAAATGAAATGATTCATGCTCGCAACAATAAACTATTTATTAACGTTACTACTAAAAATAAGCCTGAAGTATTAAAGTTTTTGTTAAACCATACACATGAGCAAGAAAAAAGAAATGAAATGATACATATGCGTGATGATCAAGGATTTATCAATGCTGCAAAAAATGGTCATATAGAGGTGCTAAAATTATTGCTAGAATATACCCAAGATGAACAAATAAGATATCAGATGTTTCGTGCCCAAAGCGATACTATTATAACTAGTATTGCAGAAAGTGGTAAAGTAACAGTGCTAAATTTTTTGATTGAGAACACCTCAAATCAAGAAAAAAGAGAAGAAATAATTCATGCACAAAATAATAAAGATTTTTTCTATTCCATTTCATCATATAAAAATTTAATGTTTAGAACTTTAATTTCTTCAATTAAAGGTAATTTAATATCTGAGTTTTTAAAATATGAAATAATTCCTATTTTGAAAACAGAGACTAATAGAAAATACATTGAAACTTATTTGTGCTTGGATGAATATTTTAAAATTGTACATAAGTTAAATAATTTACATTTTGTATGTAAAAATATTTATTCATCTTTTAAAGAACAACTAGCAATTCCTCATGAAATTTCATCATATATATTCTCTATTGTAGTAGGAGTTGAGAGTAGGGCTCAACTAGAAAAGATAGAAGCCATAAAGAGAGAAGTAAATGAAGAAAGTAAATTTAATGTTGCTGAGGGAATTATAAGAAAGGTTAATAGTAGAGCCTTATTTATAGAAAAAATAATGAAATATGATCAAACTCTGGATAGGGGTGCAAAAACTAGAGAGTAAGTAAATGCTGTGCGGCAGGAAATTAATAAAGATGGAAGAAATTTACTAACAAATTTATAAATGAGATAAAGGCTAAAGTGACAGACTTTGATAAAAAAGATTGGAAAAGATTGAAATCCTTGCAGTCGAGTAAGAGAGCTAGATTGTTCTGACTCCCTCCTCTAAAAACCTCGGCGTGTGAATTTCCCCACACTGGGCTCAAGCTTCTCAATAGCCAAAGTGTTTACCGGGCAATTTGCTTGAATCATAGTAAGGTAAGGGCTCCGATATGATAGCTTTGCCTCTTCTTTTATTATTCTCTCGATCTTGAAAGTATAGCTTACATCGGGATTGTAAGGATCTACATTAGCTATTATTTTAATATGCCGTTTGGTTGGAATATGAGAAATTTTGATAAGATTTATATATTCTTTAGTTTTCTAAGCGTTGATAGTTTCGGCAGAAAATACCCGGTTATCCAATCCTTTCCTGCGGAAATAGCTTTTGGTACGCTATTTAGCAGATTTTCTCGGATGCCTTAAATGTATCCATTTCCATAACATTTTGGAAACTATGGAGTCTACATATGAAAAGATCTTCTTAGCAGCTAATGACTTATAATAGTTCGCCCACCCTAACAATTTTAGGTTAAGCATTTGTATTATGTCTTTAGTTGCGTCTGTGATTGCAAAGTCATCAGCATAAGTTATCATATGCACTTTGTCCATGGGTGCGTTATTTAGCAACCACTTATGAGATATATTATCAAAACAAGACTTTATATCCACTTCAAATATATATTCAGCAGGATCTTTTTGCCATAAAGAAAGCATACATTATTCTATTGCATCAGCGGCAGAGCGCTTTTGCCTAAAAACATACGCCTTTTTATCCAGCTAAGGTCTCTGCTATAGGTTGAAAAGCCATCAGATATAAAGCCTGACAAGCTCTATCAATCATAGTGGGAATTGATAGAGGAAACAATTTTGTCGCCTCTTTATTCTTAGGTATATATATCCTTCGTAGGGGGTTGAACTTTATAACCTTAAAATCAAATTTTTTCAATATTTCGAAATTCTTGCTTTTTATTTTATCTTTTGATAAAAATTTTTTAACTGTTTTTTCTATGCTAATGATTGTTGTATTATTTTTGTATAGTATTAGTTTTGTCTTACATGTAATTTAAGGAATTAATAAAAGGTACTTATGAAAAGATCTAGCCAAAATGACTTCAACCCTTCTCCTCTTAAATTAAAAAAACCTGACGAAGCTTATTATGAGTCACTGAAAGATAAAATGGAAAATGGTAGTGAAGAGGAAATTTTAAACCTAATAAATTATATATCTGTAACCCAGCTGCTAGCTATAAAGGATGAGCGGCTTGGAGGCAATGTTTTTTTATGGGCTGCTTCTCGGGGATTTAAAGAAGTTATAACTCAAATTCTCAGTATTGATTCAAATATGATCGATACCTTTTTAAGCCTAAGACTAGAAAACGGGAGTGACGCATTTTTACTTACTGCTGAATCCGGTCATTTGGAATTATTGGAATATCTCCTTGAGCTAAAACCTGAGTTTATAGATTCAATAGATAAAGATGGATGTAATGCATTTCTACTTGCTGCTTCTAAAGGCAGATTAGAAGTAATGGAATATCTCTTACAGCTACAACCAGAGTTTATTAATTCAATTAGTAGTATAAGAGGAAATAATGCTTTCTTGATTGCCGCTATATATGGACATTTAGATGTGATAAAATACCTCTTACAACTGAAACCTGAGTTTATCAATTCATCAAATAAAAATGAAAGTAATGCTTTCTTACTTGCTGCTTGGAATGGAAACTTAGATGTGATGAGATATCTCCTTGAG
>NZ_JSWE01000054.1 GCF_000815465.1 Candidatus Jidaibacter acanthamoeba
GTAAAGTAGGAGCAGGGCATGGAGATATAGTAGTACCTGCGCTAATAAATGCTTTGAAAGATAGTGATTCCTGGGTCAGGAGTAAGGCAGCTAAAGCGCTGTATAGTATAGGATTAGGGCATCAAGATATAGTAATACCTGCGCTCATTAATGCTTTAAAGGATAGTGATTCCTGGGTCAGGAGGGGTGCAGTTAAAGTACTAGGTAAAGTAGGAGCAGGGCATGGAGATATAGTAGTACCTGTGCTAATAAATGCTT
>NZ_JSWE01000055.1 GCF_000815465.1 Candidatus Jidaibacter acanthamoeba
AAGCGCTATGTGATCTTTGTTTATTATAATATTCTTCCCATACTTTAAGTTTATCTGGGAGATCACTAGCATTAGGATTAATACTTGTATAAAACTCATCTAAATCTGTACGTTGTGATCTCTCTACCTTCCCATTTAAGTGTGGAGAGAAAGCTTTTATAGGTCGAAATTTAATCTTTTTTTCTTTTAGGTAATCCTGGACTAAATAAGCAAAAAACTCTTGCCCACGATCTGTTTGAATACGTTGTATTGGAAATGGCATGTGCTTTATTACACACTCTAAAAAGTTAACAGTATTTAAGGACGTACGCCTTTTATATATTCCTAATATTTTATATCTTGTACAATCATCAATCGCTGTATACTGGTAAACCCCTTGAGCTATTTTACAAACATCCATCTGCACCCGTTCTCCGGGTATTTTACAATTATATCGCTTAACTTGTTTACGATAATGACGTTTTAGTTGTAGGTAACCTACTTCATGCTTCTTTAAGACTTTGTGTATAGTAGCTACAGATAATGATATTTCATGCAATCGTTTTAACTCACTTTGTATCCTTCTTACTCCTAACTTCCTTTCTTTCCTTAAAGTAAGAATAATTTCTTCGTTTATCTCATCCCTCTTTTGTAATGGCGAATTTTTAGGCCTAGTACTTATATTTTTCAACCCTTCCATCCCTCTTTCTTTATAGCGTTTACTCCATTTTCTTAGCGTAAACCTTGAAATCCCAAAGTGCTGGCATACTTCCTTCGCATCCCCTAGTTCTTCATATAGTTTGATCCATTTAAGACGGTTTTTTACTTTGGTATCCATTTTCCAATTTGAATAGTTATTACCACATACAGATATCCTAACAACCTAAAGTAACACTGTAAAAAGGTTTATTTCTTACCTTTATATACTCATCTATTTACTAAAAGTCACAACTTCTGCTGACATCTGAGTGGTAATGTTCTATATGAATCACACAGGGTTTAAAGTTGGAGGATCAATTGACAGCAGTATAAGTTCATGTAGCGGAGCGGGCGATATTAACGATGACGGATTTGATGATATAATTTTTGGCGCTCCCAGCACTAACTCGAATATCGGAACAGGTTATGTAGTATATGGAAGTAAAACTCCTTCCTCCTTTGCTATTGATTTGCCTGCTCTTAACGGAACTTTAGGTTTTAAATGTCTTGGAAAACAATCATTTGCTTCCGCGGGTAATTCGGTTAGTAAAGCAGGAGATATAAACGGAGACGGAATTAAAGATTTTATGATAGGTACTGATCATGGTTCCACAAACGTAGCTTATGTGGTGTTCGGATCGAACATAGAAATCTCAAGTCCGAGCCCGACTCCTTCAAGAACTCCAACTCCTAGTGTTTCGACAAGCCCGAGCCCGACTTCCTCAGTAAGCCCAGATCCAAGCGTTACATCAAGCCCGAGTTCACTTCCGGACAAAAGTGTAATACCGATCAACACTCCTTCCCCGGTTGCTACACCTTCCGGTACTGTTTCACCAAGCTCTTCTCCCGCGAGCCATTCCGAAGCTAATTCGCTTATCCCTAATCCGATTATATTAACACCTTATAAGGCGGCTATGGATATAGCAACTAGTGCATATTTATTTAGTAGCATGGTTATAGAAGACTATTTATTTGTTAGTGAAGAATCATGTTACATGTAATGCATATGGTGTAAAGAGCATCACACAGAAAACAGTTAAGGGTTTGCGAAGAAAATTCGACAAAGGAAGGATATAAAGCCTGATGTATAGAATAAAAGGTGTTTTATAGCCGGGTAAGTATTATAAAATGCTTTTTATAAGGTTTAGTAAATAATAAAAGCAACTTTCCTGCTTGTATGATATAATTCATTTAAAACAATCTGAGTGTTAGTTATGTTTATGGAAGATATAAAGGTTTTTATCCCGGCTAATGATAACAATAATACTGAGCTGATTGATAATTCTTCAAATGAGTTAAACAGTCATGATGATTTTATTGAAAGCTTGTTTAATTATATTATTAACTCCAATTCGGATAGTAGTTTAAAGCATGATAATTAACTTTATTAGCAGTGATTCAAGTGTTTCTAATACTAAAGCTTCTAAGTAAGTATTAATAAGCTTTTTTCCGGATTAGCCCCGGCTCATTATTAATAGGATTATTAACCTTACGATCTACTTCCCAATATTCTACTTGGGCATCTTGAATGGTATGCAAATCATCATTTAAACTTTCTGGAGTAGCATCAGGATTTAACCAGTTTTTAATTTCCTGATCAGGTATAATGACGGGCATTCTGCTATGGATAAACTTTAACGTGAGGTTAGCATCTTTAGTAATAATAGCACAGGTTATTAGGGTATTACCTTCCTGATCTTGCCACTTATCCCAAATACCTGCAAAAGAAAAGATATCATTCTTTCCACCCTTAGGTTTAATAAAGTAAGGCTGGCGGGTTTCATCCTGCCATTCATAGAATCCGCTAGCAGGTATAATGCAGCGTTTTGATTTAAAGCTTATTTTAAAGGCAGGCTTATCATTAATAGTTTCAGCTCTGGCATTTATAAGCTTACTTCCTATTTTGGGGTTATTACTCCAAAACGGAACTAGCCCCCATGACATTGGCTGTATTTCTAATTGATCGGCTTCCTGAGATCTTAGAATAGTAATAATATTAGTATGAGGGGAGACATTATAATTAGGTTTAATAGTAACCTGATTACTAGTTTTATACTTATCCTGTAAATCTTCTGCTGAAAAAGCCTGAACAAATCTTCCGCACATTTGCTACCTCTATTTTATAAATGGTTATTACATTATTTTGTATTGAAAACTTATAACTTAGCCTAGTAAATAAATAGTATTAATTTAAAAAGAAAATAGATAATAATTAAGGATAGTTGTTATCTATATATGTAATATTGGACACAAGTAATAAACCAACACGGGAATTAGAATACTGCTCAGGACTGGTAGAGCGCATAACCTTTCATAGTGAAGAGAGTGGATTTGCGGTACTGAGAGTAAAAGTAGCAAAGAGAAAGGATCTTGTTACTGTTACAGGGAGTCTGCCGAGTATCTGTGTTGGAGAGTATATACATGCTAAGGGATATTGGATCAATGATAGTAAGCATGGCTTGCAGTTTAAAGCTGAGTTCATCAAAGCTCTTCCGCCTAATACATTAGAAGGGATAGAAAAGTATTTAGGTTCAGGATTAATTAAGGGTATAGGTCCTCACTTTGCGAAAAGATTAGTTGGTACATTTGGTGAGAAGGTATTTGAGGTAATAGAGAGCTCACCTTCTTTGCTTAGTAGAGTAGAAGGAATAGGAAAGATAAGAGCGAAAAAGATTATATCCAACTGGGCTGAGCAGAAGGTTGTAAGAGAAATAATGGTATTTTTGCAATCACACGGGGTTAGTACCTCAAGATCTACCCGTATATATAAGACTTATGGTGAAGATGCAATTGAGGTAGTGAGTGAAAATCCTTATAGGTTAGCTAGAGATATATCGGGAATAGGATTTATAACTGCAGACAGAATTGCAAAGAACTTAGGAATAACAGAGCATTCTATGATCAGAGCAAGAGCTGGTTTAAACTATATACTGACTGAGGCTTTATCAGAAGGGCATTGCGGGTTGCCTCGGAGTCTACTACTCAAAAGAGCCGAGGAGTTACTTATTATACCGCAAGATATACTAATGGAAGGATTAAGCCTGGAACTGGCAGAGGAATATATAATAGAAGATACTATTGCAGAAGAGGTAGTTATATTTTTAGGAGCTTATGCGCAGTATGAAAAGAACATAGCATTTAAGCTTAAAGCATTGGCTCATGATTTACCCATATGGAATGACATAGAAGATGATAAAGCAATAGAGTGGGTAGAGTCAAAGTTAAGTATTGAATTAGCAGAGAATCAAAAAGAAGCAATTAGGAAAGTAATAAGTTCAAAGGTAACTGTTATTACAGGAGGACCGGGTACGGGTAAGACAACCTTACTTAACTCAATAATAAAGATACTTAAGGCTAGAAAATATAGAATACTACTTTGTGCTCCAACCGGAAGAGCTGCAAAGAGATTATCTGAAACTACGGGGCTTGAGGCTTTCACAGTACATAGGCTACTTAAGTTTGACCCAAAAGTTGGCGGGTTCAAATATAACCAAGATAATTTACTAAAGTGCGACGCATTAGTCATAGATGAAAGCTCAATGGTAGATATACCGCTTATGAACCATATTTTAAAAGCATTGCCGCAAGAAGCAGGGTTAATGATTGTAGGGGACGTAGACCAACTGCCATCGGTTGGACCAGGGCAAGTATTAAAGAGTATAATAGATTCTCAAGTATTTAATGTAGTAAGACTCACCCAAATATTTAGACAAGCACAAGATAGTGATATTATAACTAATGCCCATAAGATAAACCAAGGTATGATGCCTAATCTTAAAACCTCAAAAGAAAGCACTGATTTTTACTTTATTGAGACCCAAGCTCCTGAAGAAATAGTTAGTAAAATAATACAGTTGGTAAAAGAAAGAATACCTAAGAAATTTAACTTTAATCCGATAGAAGACATACAAGTACTTTGTCCGATGCAGAGGGGAGGATGTGGAGCAGTATCACTTAATATATCTTTGCAACAAGCATTAAATAACAGTATAGAAAAGAGTATACAAAAGTACGGTCATAGATATGCAGTAGGGGATAAGGTTATGCAGATAGAGAATAATTATGACAAGGAAGTATATAATGGAGATATAGGAAAGGTTAAGGAAATAGACTTTGAAGAACAGGAGCTGGTTATTACTTATGATGAGAAAGATATAAGGTATGATTTTAATGAACTAGATGAAATAGTACTTGCCTATGCAGTTACCATACATAAATCCCAAGGGTCTGAGTACCCTGTAGTAATTATCCCGCTTACCATGCAACATTATGCCATGTTACAAAAGAACCTGCTTTATACGGGTATTACCAGAGGCAAGAAGTTAGTTATCGTAATAGGACAAAAGAAAGCAGTTGCGATAGCAGTAAGATCAAAAGTTAATGTACATCGATATACCAAGCTTAAAGAGCTATTAGAGAACCTATGAAACTTAGTGAAAGTTGTATTAAAAGATAGTGTTTAAAGGGTCATATAAGCATTTTTTTCGAATAGCCCTTGATAATCTATATATAGTACTATATAATGGTACTGTATAGTGGAAGATAAAGTGAATAGTAAGCAAAAAAAGACATTAGAAGCGATATTCTCAAAACCAACCAGGTCAAATATTGTTTGGGTGGAAATAGAAAAACTAATGTTGAGTTTAGGAGCGGAAATAAGAGAAGGAAAAGGTTCGGCTGGGGTATTTATTTATAAAGGTACAATATTTCCGTTCCATAGGCCTCATCCTCAGAAAGAAGCAAAGAAGTATCAAGTTGATGACTTAAGAAAATTTTTAACTATACTAGGGGTAAAATTATGAAAAAGAGTAAAAATATATTGGAATATAGGGATTATATTGCAGAGTTATCATTAGACCTGGAAGATAATATTATTGTTGGGAAAGTAATTAATACTACTGATATAATTTCTTTCCATGGCAAAACTCTTGATGAAGCTAAACAAGCTTTCCGAGATGTATTGGATACTTATATTGAGGTTGCTGAAAAAGAAGGTATTGAATTAGCCAGGCCATATTCAGGCAAGTTTAATTTAAGGATAACTCCTACACTACACAGGAAGCTAACAGTATTAGCAAAAAAACAAAATAAAAGCCTAAACGAGTGTACTGAAGAATTAATTGCTTCTGGTCTCAAAACGTATTTGAATAGTCATAATGAGTATATTTAACAATAAAAATAGGATGAACTGACTATTATTGCTTTATGGTTTGGGTTTTGAAGAATTATCAATAGGAAAAACCGGCGGTTCAAGAAGAAAATTTTATCATAAGGAAAATAATAGAATTATAAATTTACATAAACCCCACCCTCAACCCATATTAAAGAAGTATGCATTAGAGCAAGTAATTGAAATACTAACCCGGAAGGGCTGGATATGAGAAAAACAGATTTGATGGAATATAAGAACTACTATGGCTCAGTACATTTTAATACCGAAGAAAAAATCTTTTACGGAAAAATAGAGTTTATTAGGGACCTTGTGAACTATGAAGCATATAATGCAGAAGAACTTATTAATGCATTTTATGAAGCTGTGGATAGTTACATGGAAGACCGTAAGATACTAAACAAGAAACCTGATGTGCCTTTTAAAGGTAGCTTTAATTTTAGGGTTACAAGATAAAATGAATAGTAAAAAAAGACTCTGGAACCAACATTCTCAATGCTACTGATCAAGTATTTGTTGCATAGAAAATTAAATGTATTAGCAAATAAGCAAATAAAAGTCTAAATGAGTGCACGGAAGAATTAATTAACACTGGTCTTAAAGCATATTTTTATAATCATAAAAAATATATTTAAAAATAAAAATAAGGATTATTACTCACTTAACTTTAATCCTACAATTGAAACAAGCAATAGTAAGAGAAATATTCCTCTTGCAATACTTAGTGGTTCATTAAAGAATAAAATACTTAAGATGATTGTGCCTGCAGCTCCTATTCCTGTCCAAACTGCATAGACTGTCCCCATAGGTATAGTCTTCATAGCATTAGTCATTAAAAAGAAACTAATTGCAGCGAACAGGATAAATAGGATAGTAGGAATCGGTCGTGTAAATTGATTAGAAAATTTCAAACATATAGCAAAAGCAATTTCTGCTATACCGGCCAATATTAAAAACATCCAAGGCATGAAACTATTCCTTTAAATAATCATATAATCTGTTAATTTGCAAAAGTACCATTTACTTAAGTACTTTACCTTAATTCCTATCATCATATACAACTTTAATCCATTGTTTAATTTATTACCAAAAGTAAAATGTTTTTAATATTTGATTTTTACAATACTTATCCTCTAACCAGTATCCAAGTAAAGAACATAGATAATTTATAATTTTATACCTTCAAACCTAATATTTTACATAACTAAAGTGCCGGCATTTAAAACTATTTTCTATTACTTATAATAAAATAATGTAATAAGTTAGATATTGATAAAGGATAACTCCGTATTTGCAATTTGGCATGCGAAACTTGAATGGCGCAACTACTTATAATATTAATAATAAGATGAAAGATTATGTAATATATACTGGTTTCTACTACACAATTGAATGGTATCTAGATGGAAAAGGGAAAAGCCAAGCTCTAAGCTATTTTTTAGAGTTAGCATGTAAAGAGCAAGTACAATTTCTAACTCTAGCTAAATTTATAGGAGATTTCGGCAAAATATTTAATGATGCTAAGTTTAACTATGAAGGCAATAAAATATATGCTTTTAACCTCCCTTCTAATAGATTTTTATGTTTCTTTTATAGAGGAGAAAAAATAATTATAACAAATGCTTTTTACAATAAGGGGCAAAAATTACCTATAAAGGAAAAAGAGCTAGCATTAGAATGTATGAAAAGTTATATAGAAAGTACAGGGAAGATAGAGATTCTTAATGAGCAGTACATATTTAAGGTTAATGAAAGATAAAGAATTTTCTATCCTTTTTAATGAGGAATATAATGCTCTTTTACTATCTGAGATAGTTTATGTATTAAGGGAGCAAGATCATAAATCTGTTAAGAATCCAGCTAAAAATTATGATTTAGCAGTTAGTCTTATACAAAGCTTAAGAAGTGGCAAACAGAAAGATGTAAAGCTTAGTAATTTTATAAGTTTAAGTGAAAGTTTAGGATATGAAATTATTTTAAAAAATAAAAATAATAATGAAATAACTTTACATAAACTAAATGAATCATGAGCAAATTATAATAAGGAAAGTGGTTTTATAAGGCGATGTATATTACGATATTAAATAAATTAAGAGTTAGTTATGAGATATTTTGAATTGTAGCTTTTTTGCCAAGGATATTGGGGAATACATAGAAAGTCAGATAAAAACCATTGCATATAAAATATAATTATCTCAATATCTTATGTCCACAACCACTCGCTTATAGGGGGTTTGTAACAAAAATAATTATTAATTAGAGAGAGAACATGAACAAGGAAGAATTAATAAATGCATTATCTGTAAAAACTGATACCACAAAAGTTGATAGCAAGAAGCATTTAGATGCATTGCTTGAAGTAATACAAGAGGTATTAGTAAAAGGTGATAGTTTACAACTGGTAGGGTTTGGTACATATTCAGTATCTGAAATTAAAGCCAGAGAAGGTATTAATCCGCAAACGAGAGAAAAGATAAAAATCCCTGCCAGTAAAAGAGTTAAATTTGCGGTAGGTAAGCAGCTTAAAGAAGCAGTAAACAAGAAAAATTCAAAGAAGTAACTATAAACTTTAGGCATCAGTTAAATTTTACTTAAAGTAATTTAACTAATGTCTTTAATATAATTAAATTATTTTTAAAAAATAGGTTAAATTCGAGGGTATAGAAATATTATTCTTTAAACCCTCTATATTAAAATGCTTAATACTCAAGCTGCTGTTTTTCTTTATAATTCAAATAACACATTAGTATAAAGTAACGATTGATAGCCAGATATTAATAAAATTACTTTTGACAAAGGCAACTTATTAGAATTGAGTTTAGTAAGCACAGAAGAACTCAAATATAAGAAGAGGAAAAAATGATTAAAATGGTTTGGCAGGAAATGAGGATGGTTATGAGCAAAGAGTTTATAAAGCTTTCCATTTTATTATTAGCTTGGATAATCACCTATTTATCACTTTATATTTCTATAAGATATTTAAGTATATAGTATTAAAATTGTTAATATATTTTGTAAATATATTAACAAAGTTTGCCTAATTTATTTAGGCACAAAGATTAAAAAGAAAACCATAATCATTTTTGAAGAAGTATAGCAAATTAAGTTGCTAATATTGTACTGATAAATAGATATAAGTCTTGATTTTTATATGTACGGCTTTTCTTACTACACTATACTTTAATTTTTTACTATCATAAACAAAAGGCCATGAAAAGATCAATAGAAGAATATAGTAAACTTCCCGATATAGAAAAGAGAATACTGCAACTAAAGAGTTTAAGTCGTAAAAGTATATCTAAAACAGATTTTTTAAAATTGATAAATACTAAGGATGTAGAATTATTCTTAGGCAAGAAGGTAACCAATTACAGTATAAACCCGATACTGGATAGTTTAGTTGGAAAGAAGTTACTTACAAAAAATTTAATGTGCAATTCTGAAATTCTAGAGCATGTAACACTTGAAGCTACAACCGGAGAATGGAGAGAGAAGAATAAGAAATGCTTTATTAGAGAAGGGCTTGCTGATGTTGATAAATTAAGGATTGGGGTTTATTTCAATGATATAGAGTTATTTAGAGAGGCAATAACCGGGTTTGCCTTAAACAATAATATAGAAAATATAATAAAAGAGCTCAAAGAAAGTTTTGAGAGCATTCCGATGATTGGTGACTGGTGGTCTAAGCTTTTGCCGTATCTCAAGGGGTATATAATAGCATCTAAAATGTACTGTATATTGAATAAAATAACATTAGCTAAGCAAGATATAACCATTATCGGGGATATATCCGAGGAAGATTTTATTGCTTACGATATTAAATTTGAATATATCAAAGAGTTATTTTTTAAATTCTTCTTACTTAGGGGGGAGTTAAATAAGTTAGAAGCAATAGCTCGAAGTATGGTAGATAATCCCGGCAAATGTTATGCAATATTAGGTATTATTGCTTTTTTACAAGATAAGCAGGAGCAGGCATTAGAAAACTTTAATATATCAATTAAGCTAATTATAAAAGAAAATTCAAGGCGGAATATTAGCTTATCAGGAATATACGGAATATTTCACATACTTGCATTGTTAAAAATAAACGATGTAAATAGCTTAAGTAATGCAAAGCAAATATTACAATACTATAATACAACTAAAGCAAGATATTTGAAAGAAATAAGACAAGATTGGTATAATAAGCTATCGGAAACGGGAAAATATTTTACTATAGAAGGTGAACTATCATATTTACTACTTGGAGCTTTAATAAGATTTATAAATTTAGAGATAAGTAAAGTAGAGGTGGAAATAGGTTACTTACTAAAAGTAAATAAAGGTAATATATATAACGAATTAATAGCAGTATTAGTGGCATATTGGACGAGTTATAATATAGAGGAGCTAAAAGAAAATTGTAGGAAGCAATATACACTATACAAAGAAATATTGCCCGGCTATGCCGGCATTATATTAAGTATAAGTAGGCAACCGGAAAGTCTGCATTATAAGGAAGTTGAGGGAGACGATAATCCATATAAAGTTGATTTTACAAAGATAGTGAAGATAAAGTCTGAGTGGGAGAGAGCCATTGACGGCTTAGAAAATTATTTTGAAAAAGAAGGTGGCAAGAAAATTCAAGAAAAGAGATTGGCATGGTTAATAAATATAGAACAATATCATAGTAAAATAGAACCTGTGGAGCAAAGAAGGCAGGACAACGGTAGCTGGAGTAAAGGTAAAGCTATCGCATTAAAAAGGTTATATCAAGGAGAGGTGGAATATTTAACTGAAGAAGATAAAAAGGCAATAAAAGCAATAAAGCCGAATTACTACGGAAGTTATAGCTATTATATAGAAGAGAGGGAGGCATTAATTGCATTAGCGGGGCATCCTTTGATATTTGACGGTATAACAGGAGTTCATGTAGAGTTAAGCAAAAGTATTCCCGAACTCATAGTAAAAGAAATAGGAGGCAATTACCAAATAAAGTTATCTGAACATAGCGGGATAGGTAAATTAAGGAAAGAATCGGAAGATAAGTATAAAGTATCAGATATGCCGCAATCTGCTTTAGATATAGAAAAAATTATAGGGCAGGAATTGAACATACCCAAAGCTGCAAAAGACCGGGTATTAACTTTAATACAAAAAGCTGCATCTAAGATAAATGTAAGGACTGAGTTAGATGTCTTAGGGTTTGATACCGCACCGGCTAGTTCTAATATTATAGTACAGTTGGTACCTATAGATGATTGGACTAAAATTAATATAGTAGTTAAGCCGTTTGGGGAGGGATATAATAAGCCCGGTAAAGGGAATAAGAGTATTATTATAGGGAATAAACAAATAGTAAGGGATTTTGCACAAGAAAAAAGAAATGTTGATGAGCTGCTAAATAATTGTCCTACTTTATCTAAGCAAGCTCATAATAACTATGAATGGAAAATAAATGACCCGGAGATAACGCTGGAAATATTATATGAGCTTGGGAATTATAAGAGATTGAGTAATATTGTAATAAAATGGCCACAAGGGAAACCATTCGATATAGGTAAGCAAATATCATTTGAGGATTTAAAGCTTGAAGTAAAAGGTAATAACCAATGGTTTGACGTTACCGGAGAGATAGAAATTGAGGAAGGGCAAGTAATAGAAATGCAAAGCTTGCTACAAATGCTTAATAAAGCCAAAGGACGTTTTATTGAGATAAGTGATAAAAAG
The DNA here is from genome assembly GCF_000815465.1 of Candidatus Jidaibacter acanthamoeba. NCBI lineage: Bacteria > Pseudomonadati > Pseudomonadota > Alphaproteobacteria > Rickettsiales > Candidatus Midichloriaceae > Candidatus Jidaibacter > Candidatus Jidaibacter acanthamoebae. The sequence goes on from NZ_JSWE01000055.1 coordinate 11,561, forward strand.
TTTATAGCATTAACTGAAGTATTTTTAAAAAGAATACAAGAATTAAATGCCGGATCTAAGATTAACTCAGAAGGGCAAAGGGTACATAGACTTGCTTCTCCGCTGTTAGATGAATTTGCAGATAAAGCAAAAAGTTTTAAGGGAGACGAATTTTGGAAAAAACATATAGAAAGGATAGCAAGTAGTAAGAGGTATGATCCAAAAGTACCTACTACATTGGAAGCAAAATTAAGACCATATCAAGTTGAAGGTTTTAATTGGTTATCAAGATTAAGTTATCTGGGATTAGGCGGATGTCTTGCAGATGATATGGGGTTGGGAAAGACTGTACAAACGATTGCAGTATTACTGGAGCAAGCGGAATTTGGGGCATGTTTAGTAATAGCTCCTACATCAGTTTGTTATATGTGGAAGGAAGAATGTAAGAAATTTGCACCTAAGCTGAATTGTTCGAATATTAGGGGTGATAGAGAGGAGCAAATAAATGCTTTGGGTAAAATGGATGTGCTAATTTGCAGCTATGGAATACTTTATCAGGTAGGGGAATTACTGATAAGAAAGGAATGGCAAACTGTAGTGTTGGATGAAGCACAGGCAATTAAGAATTTTAATACGCAAAGGTTTAAGATAGTTACTGAGTTGAAAGCTGTGAATAGAATCGCATTAACAGGTACACCTGTAGAAAACCATACTGAGGAATTATGGAACTTATTTGAATTTTTAAACCCCGGAATGTTAGGGGCAAGACAATCATTCCAGGTAAAATACTGTAAGGCCATAGAACAGGAAAAAAGCACTACGGTTAGAGATACATTAAAGAAAATAATTCAGCCATTTGTATTGAGAAGAGTAAAAGAGAAAGTATTAGAGGAATTACCGCCTAAAACTGAACAAACCATAGTCATAGAACCTAACATTGAAGAGAGAGGGCTTTATGAGGCATTGAGGAGAGAGGCAATAGAGAAGATAAAGAACCTTGAGCATATGAGTGCGGTGAAGAAGAGGTTCGGAATACTGGCAGAGATTACCAGACTTAGGAGAGCATGTTGCGCCAGCTCATTGGTGAATGATAAAATAGTGCTTAAGAATAGTAAATTAGAGATGCTTGATAGGATAATAGAGGAATTAAGAGAAAACAAGCATAGAGCACTGATATTTAGTCAATATGTGGACTATCTGAAAATAGTAAAGAATAGGTTGGAGCAAAATAAAATCAGTTATCAATACTTAGACGGCAGTGTTGTAAAGCATCTCAGACAAAAAAGAGTTGAAGCATTCCAATCAGGAGAAGGAGAGGTCTTTTTAATTAGCTTAAAGGCGGGGGGCATCGGATTAAACTTAACAGCGGCAAATTATGTGATACACCTTGATCCTTGGTGGAACCCTGCCGTTGAAGATCAAGCATCTGATAGAGCACATAGAATGGGGCAAAAGAATAGTGTGACAGTATACAGGTTGGTGATGAAAGATACGATAGAAGAAAAAATAATTAAGATGCATGAAAATAAAAGGGAGTTGGCATTAAGTTTGTTAAGTGGTTCAGATAGAAGTGCAAGTTTAAATGAAGATGAGTTGTTACAATGGATCACACGGTAAGTTGATAGTGTAAGGTTATAACTATAGTTGGAAGATTGCCGTCAAACTAAATATTAACTGGTATATATTATATTATTTAAGCAATAATTCTGCTTTAAAGATTTCTTATGTAAAGTAGTTTTTATTATTTAGTTTATGTAGAAATAGCTTTGCTGTATTGTTGGCATTTCTGGATAGTACCTTACTATGTAATGTAATTTTAAGTAATATATTTCTTATTTAATGAAGTATTTTAATTTCTAACTTTAATAAATTTGTTTTAAGGTATACTTTGCTAGTATTATTATTAATTCAGTTGCAAGCAGGTTAAATTAGTTCATGAGTAAAGTTGTATTTAAGAAAGACATAGCCATATGGCTGAAAGAATTTAATAAAGAAATGCAATTAAGTAAAATAGAAAAGGTTGTTGATATGTTTTTTCAGGAGGTGGCGACAGCATTAGTATGTGGGGACAGAGTCGAACTACGAGGACTTGGCTCTATGATAGTAAAAAAAAGAACTGCAAGGCTTGCAAAGAACCCAAGAACCGATCAAAAGATTGAAGTTGGTAATAAAGGCTCATTATGCTTTAGGACAAGCAAAGAGCTTATTAAAAAGTTTAATAAAACTTATAATTAATAAATAGCACCTACAAAGTAAAGAACTAAGTAACATAGAAGAAGTAGTCAGGAGATAAGGGAATATAACTACCCACATGAAGTATAAAGTGTAGTCAAGTAGAAGAAAAAACATTTTATAAATATATTAACTAATAAGGAATCATTAAATGAATAAAACAATATTTGTACCCCAAGGATATTGTGCAAAGATTACTCCTAACTGTGAAATTGACTATGATATAGGAGGACTGTATACGGATAACTTCACAACATCTAATATTGTTGCTTTAATAGGTAGAGCTGAAATTGCACTTATATATATTGATTATCCTACCTTAGCCTTTGATAAAAATAGATTAAAGGCTATTATTAAAGGAATAAAAGGTCTTGAAGAAGTTGTAATCATCTCTAATGAAAATAAAACAGTAATTAAAAAGCAGCTGGTTGAGTTTATTGGGTCTTTCGTTAAAAGAGCCAAGATATTAGTTAAAGAAGTAGAAAAAGAATATATAGGTGTTTATCTTTCATTTGAAAAACAAAATAATAACCTACATCCTAACATTAAGAAAATCTCCACTGAAGATAAAGTATCCTTAGATCTTATACATCACCCGCAAGAGCATAGATTATTGGCAGTGCAAAAAATCGGGCAAGTAATCGGTATATACGGCAAAGCTATAAATAGAAACTTTCCTCAACGAAACCTCTTTATTTTTAAAACATACGGCTGGGAACCGATAAGTAAAGAAGGGTTGGAGATTGATATTTCAAATGAACATACTGCTAATGAAATGAATGAGTTTAAGAAAGGAGCTTCATATTTTGAGATTATAAATAGTCTAATTAGGGTTATTGAGAATACTCCTGTAGGCTCAACAATATTAGAAGGTAGCCGTGGAGGTATTGCGGACGGAATAGCAAGATATATGGAGGATTATTTAAACAATTTTAAGTATGCCTCTATATTCAAAAGGAATATTGAGTATTTTATAAATAACTATAACCATAGAAATAATTTACCTTTAAAATCGGATAAAGAGTTTATAAATAGTGTAAAGCAACTAGTAAGCCAAGAGGAAGATATTTTTGAAGAAATTAAGCTAATATATGACAAATATATGCTTACAGCGTCAACCAGTAGATTTAAAGATAATTTCTCAAAAGTATACGAGGTTTTTGCCGATCATTATGAAGAAAGAAAAAAAGTAGATATAATAAGAAAGCAATGCCTTGAGAGGCAGAGAGAATCAATTAGGCTAAGTGAAGAAATTATAAAAATTATAGAGAGTCCTGAAGCTAAGAGTTTAATAGACCTTAATCTTACTTGGGAAGCGATAAAAGTATGTACTTATAGTCATTTACTTTCAAGTTCTATACTTGCTAATCAATATTACAACTGTAGTATATTATATGACCGTATAGGTATGCATGATATTGCGGAGATTTATTATAATATAAGCATAGAAATTAGAGAGAAATATAGTAAATCAAACTTAACTGCAGATATTTATAAAAATAAAGAGTATACCCAAAGAGTATAATAAATATTAACAATAAATCATTTGTACATATAGAAATATTAAAATTTAATAAACACAAGATTAATTAATATATGTGTATTTTTCAAGTAACTTACACTTTTTGTATTTAGGAAATAATGAAGTTCCCCCTTCTGAGTAGGCAAGAGTATAACTATGAGTAAAATTTTATCATTAAAATTATCATTATAGATGTTGTAGAAAAATATTTTGAAGAACAAAGATTTAAGTAGATTATTTGACATAGAGTTTAAAAATGCGTCAAAATACTAGTTCTAATATTAATAACATATCCATACAAACCAATAATATAGATGACTATGTAAAGCAGATAAGCACCTTAGAAAATATTAAGTTAAACATATTAAAAGAAATAAAGCGAGAAGGAAATTTTGCACAACATAAAAAAGAACTTGAGGAAATAGAGGCAAAAATAAAAATAGTTTATAAATTAATTAAAGGTAAAAAAAAAGAAGATTATAAGAGAGAAAGCAACAATGCCAATATGGTACCAGAAAAAAAGGAAATAGGGGTACTAATAGAGAATATAAAAACAGAGGAAGTAGAAGAAGATAAATTTGTAGATAATATAATTTATTTAAATAAGAATGAGATAAGATACAAGGTAAATAGTATAATTAAAGAAGCTGGGAAGGCATATGAAGCAGGAGATATGGAGACCAGTTTAGAAGAAATTAAAAAAGGATTACAGCTATGTAATAATATTATAAATATAGGTAAGTATTATGAACTGGAGTATGAGCTGTTTTTAAAGTTAGGGGATATATATTTTAAAGGTGGAGATAGGCTAGATTATCCTAAGGCAGTAGGAATATATCAGTACATATTTAATATAATAGATAGGCTACCTGATGGAATGGATAAAGAAGAACTAAGGAAGGTAGTAGAGAACAAAATAGGATTGGTAGAAGAAGAGTTTATAAAGCAATATAATAATGATAAACGACTACCTGAAGGATATAGCGGTAAATCAAGTTTGGAGAAAATAGAAGAATATAAAGAGGGATTAGAGAAACATCGGGAATGGATAAAAGAAGAACTAAAGAAAATAGAAGATTTAGGGATAAAGGAAGGAGAAGAAGAACTGGATGAAGAAGGATTAGAAAAGAGAGCAAAGGAAGTACAGAGAATATACGGAGGAATAAGAGAATACTTCATAGGTGGTCATGGGTTAATCAAGAGGTTATTAACTGACTGTATAGAAGATTTAGGAGGGTTGCCTAAGGTAAAAGTACGAGATACCGGGGAAAGAAGAGAAGTAGAGTATGCGATATTTGGTATGGGATCTATGGCACTTGGTACCATGACACCGTGGTCTGACATAGAATGGGGAATCCTGATAGAAGAAGGACTAAAAAAAGAAGATGAGCAAGGTGCTAAAGAGTTTTTTAGGAATCTAGCTATATTGATGCATATTAAAGTTATTAACTTTGCTGAGTCACCCCTCAGGATGCTAGGGGTTAAAGAGCTAAATAATTTTAAATTATCACTTGAGTTAAGGGAAGAAGATTGGTTTTTTGATAATCTGGTCAACTCTGGATTTAGTTTCGACGGACCACACTGGTTTGCTTGTAAAACACCATTGGGCCGGAATGGATATAAAGATCATGAAGATTATGAATTAATTGGTACAGTATCAGATTATAAAAAATTTTTTGAAGATAATCTATGGTGTGAGCACGATAAACATTTAATACAAACATTAATTCATATTATAACTATTATTGATAATAATAAATTGGTAATTCAGTACAGAAAAAAATTGGAAGAAAACTATTCTGATGTAATTAGAAAATTATCATTTGAAGTACTAATCGAAGATAATATTAAGTTTGACCCGTATACAGAAATTTTAGATTTTCAAAAAGAAGGATATTTATTAAATATAAAAAAAGAAATTTATAGGTTTCCTGATCGTACCATAGTAGCTTTAGGTGACATTTTTTATGGCAAAGGGATTAGCAGTTGGGAAATAATTGAGAACCTATATTATAGCTCTAAGATTACCTTAAAGAATATGCACAAATTAAAATTAGCCTTAAGTATAGCAGCTGAACTAAGGCTTAGAACTTATTCCAATAATCAAGGCGCTATAGAAGACTTCTCTGCATTAATCTATTATGAAACAAAGTTTAATGAATTAGAAATTAACTACTTAACTAAGCACGTATTTTACTGTCAAGATTTACGAATATTGTTCATTTATTATTTTATAATACTGGCCTTAAATGGTTTTATTAGAAAAATGGATTCTTCAACCCAAAAAATAGATAAAGATTTAAAAAGCTATCCTACTTTAGTAAAAAGCTGGGTATACACAAGATTCCAAAAATATTATAATGCTATTAAGGAACTAGAATCTCTAAATGATGGTGAAAAACAAGAGCTATTTATAGTAAAAGAGCTTGCATCTTTATATTGTAGAGTCGGAAAATATGAGAAGGCATTTACTTTAAATAAGGCAATTAAAAACTATACGCAAAAAGGTAGTGAAGATTTTATTACATCATTATGTTTCATAGGAGAGGTCTATATACAAACAGCCCAATATAGTAGAGCACTTAAATATTACTCTCAGGCTTTAAACTACCAAATAAATCTTCATGGTAGTATACACGCAAAAGTTGCAACTATAATAAATGATATAGCAAATATTTATGCAAAAAAAGAAGATCCCAAAAAAGCAATTATGTACCATAAAATCGCTTTTAAAGTTTTAGGGTGTCTTTCCTATAAAAGACCTGAACATATTGCAAGAGAGTTTGTTAATCTTGGAGCTATATATCTTGCTTCAGGCAAATATAATAGAGCGCTGGAGTACTTAAATAAGAGCTTGGTAGTTAATCAATCAATTTATAAAGGCATTAATTCTACTCTAGCTTTAATACTAAATAATATTGGAAATGTTCATGAAGCACAGAATGACTATAAAGTAGCACTAAGATATCATAAAGAAAGTTATAAAATTAGGAAGCAAATATATAGGGAAGACCATTCAGATAAATTAATGTCACTTATTAATTTAGCAGACACCTATAGAAATTTAGAAGCTTATAGCAAAGCTTTAAAATACTATAATAAAAGTTTATTTATCGCTTATAAAATTTATAATGCCATCCATCCTAATATAGCTTTAATACATAATAATATAGCTATACTTTATGAAATTAATAAGCAATATGAAGAAGCATTTTTTCATAGAATAATAGATTCGACCATATCATTAAATCACCCGGAAACTAATAGTAACAATATATGTATATCTTTAAGCAACCTAGGTAAATTATATAGGCACCTTAGAAAATTTGAAAATGCTTTTAATTTTACTCACTTTGCCTGGCAAATTTGTAAAGACATTAAATTTATAAACTCTAAAGTTTATGAAGCTATACGTGAGCAATATCATATATCAAATAATTTATTACGATTAAGAACAGCAACTATTATTAATGATACCGATTGTACTGCTTATGTTGAGCATGCGCATTGTTTGTTAAAACACTTTAACTCTACCGAAATCTTAGAGTTGGTAGAGATTTTATTAGAAAGATTCTTAAAGTTAGTTAAGGGAAAAGCATATATACATTGTAATCACTTGGAAAAAAAGATGTTAATTACTCCTTTAAATCAATTATTGAATGATTATGAAATTATTAATATCGAGTCACAAATTTTAGCTTATTACTTATTAATAAAAGTTTACAATAAAAATGAAGAAGTAGAAAAAGCAGAAAAAGCTTTAAAGGAATTTGCTATGAAAGTCATGAAGATCAAACAACAAGATGCTGAAGTACCATTAATACTATTAATAGATAGTTATAAAGAGCTAGGATTTAAATATCAAAGTAGAATATATCAAGGAATATTTGATAAAATAGTTAGTAGCAACAAAAAATTAGCGGAGGAATCCTCCTCTACAAGGTTAATTTGATATAATATATATTGGTACTGTCGTGGGGAATATTCACTGAAATGTGTCATAATTTACTTACCTGTTAAATATTATTCTATCAGGGGAAATAAATATCTTGCTGCAAAATAATCAAAGCACAATATTGTATTGGCTGATTCTATTTAGCTGTAATATTCTGTATAAGTCTAGGCTTAATCTAACGGCTATATAAATAATAATCATAGACCTATTCGGTATATTTATTCCAAAACAATGTTTACATTGCATGTAAAATTGTATAATATGAAAATATGAAATTCAAATATGAGATTTAATATGGTTATGGAATTAAATAAGATCAATACTATTACTGCAAGTGAAGCAGCTAGGTCTTTTTCAGAAATAATAAATAAAGTATATTACCGGCATCAGGCCTATGAAATTAAAAAAGGGAAAACGATAATGGCTAGAATTACTCCTTCCGATTATGCCTCTAATCTTCAAGCTAGTGAACTTAATAACTTCTTTTCTAATGCACCACAATTAAATAAAGAAGAAGTAGAAGATTTTATCAATGATATTAATCTTGTTAGAAAAGAAATACAAGCAAGAGAAGTAAAATGGGAGTAGTGTTAGATACTTGCATTATAATTGCCTCTGAAAAACAAAAATTAAATTTTGATCAATTTAAAGATTACGGGGAAGTGTATATATCAGCTATTACTGCATCCGAACTTTTAATTGGAGTTCA
>NZ_JSWE01000056.1 GCF_000815465.1 Candidatus Jidaibacter acanthamoeba
AAGGTGTTAGAATTATTGAAATAGAAGAACCCAGGTGGAACGGGTTAAGTGATAAACAGATACTTCGGCTTAAATCTGCCTGTGAACATAGGATGGCAACCTGCAAGCAAAAGAACCAAAATCCGGCATTGTGGTGCAAATAAGTAAATTTAACTGACATACCTAAAGAATTAAATATCATAAAGGAAGTAAGGCAGCCATATTGATAAGCTTAGGATCAAAAGAAATCAGCTGCTATGAAAAGAAGGAAACAAGAGAGAAGAAGCAACTCTAAAAAGATAAAATACAAAATAAATAACTGGAGTGAATATAACCAATCTCTAAAGAATAGAGGGTCACTTACTGTTTGGATAAGTAAGGATATAGAGAAGTTATGGTATTTTAGTAAAGGCAGTATATGTAAACGTGGAAGGTTAACCTTTTATTCTGATTATGTAATAGAGATGATGCTAACGGTTGTGTTGCAAAGAATAGAAATTGGAGATAGATGTTGGTAGAAGCAAATAACT